>JBIILY010000141.1:0-4381 GCA_044338225.1 Chitinophagales bacterium | reverse complement strand
ATCCTAAGTTCACACCATGAATTTCTTTGAATTTATCTTTATATTTTGTACGAATATCCATAATAGGCTGCATATTCACTTCATTAAATGTAGTGAGCATGGCTGTACTATTTTTAGCAAAAACCAATCTTTCAGAAATTACTTTTCTAATTCTAGGCATTTTCTTAACCTCATCCTCACGGCTAAATGCCATAGGTTGGCTAATCATATTTTGTATACTTACTTGAAGTGTTGCTGTTCCATTTTTTACAGCTTGTAATGCATCATCTTTAGTTATTCTTCCGTCTTTACCTGTACCAGAAATTTTAGATGCATCCAAATTGTTTTCGCTAATCACTCTTTTTGCAGATGGAGAAGGCGTTTGAGCTGCATAATGATTATTTACTTCTACTTTTTCTACTTTTGGAGTATCTTTTATTACGGGAGCAGCTACTTCTACTTTTGGAATTTCTACCGTTTCTGTTTTTGCGGGAGCTGGAGCTTCCGTATCAATTTTTGCAATCAATCCTCCTACAGCTACATCATCGCCTTCGGATACTACAAGTGAAATTTTTCCTGCTTTCTCTGCTATCAATTCTTGAGAGGCTTTATCTGTTTCTACCTCACAAATGGGTTGGTCTAATTGAACATAATCGCCATCTTTTACTAACCATGTACCAAGAGTAACTTCGGTGATAGATTCGGCAACATTTGGAATAACTACTTCTAATATCATTGATTTAAATTTTGTGTGCAAAGATAATAAAAATTGAAATATAGACCGCTATAAATGTAAAAATGATATATTTTTAATTTGATCCGTATTTTTTGTGTCTAAATTTAAAATATTATCCTATTTTTGTGGTATTTTTAAAATATTTATCCTTAAATAGACATTATGCAAGTTGAGAAATTGATTGCTTCTTTATTACAAAAACATGGACATGTTTTTATCCCCAATCTAGGCGAATTAGTTGTAAATAAGGAAAATACAAAGCTTGAAGGAAGTAAAATGATTCCTGGAAATGCATCGCTTTCGCTCAATCCTTTTTCTAATAATAATGATGGATTATTGCTTCATGCTTTCTCCAAAGAGATGGATGCTTCGATAGAAGATGCACAAGGTGATTTTTCAAAGGCAATTCATACGTTAAAATCTAATTTGGATTCAGGTAATTCTATTGATATTCCCGGTTATGGTTTATTGACCAAAAAAGGAGCAACTATAGGATTTCAGGAAGAAAAAAATAATTTTTTACCCAATGATTTTTTTGGATTAAACAATTTAAATGTTCAAAATCCAAATACGATTTTTAATCTTAACCAATTTGTTTCAGTACCTGTTGAAGCTCCAGTTATTTTAAATAAAAAAGATTTAGATCAAAAAATTGAATCAATTGATGATCCATTGACTGAAATTCCTACTATTTCGGAAATTGAAGTCGCTCATGAACCAGAGCCTATAACGTCTATATTTGAAGAAGACGTAGAACCTGTAATACAAGATACGCATCATAATGAAGTCTTTGCAGCGATACCTCAACCTGAAAAAACGCTTGAGCAGGAGTATATCGCTTCTCCAAGACATCAACAAATTTCTAAAAAATCAAATTTGAAATGGAGTTCGGTAGCTGGATTGGTCAGTTTATTTCTAATAGCGTCTTTTCTTACCGCATGGGTATATGCTACTTTGAAATGTAATAAAATGATGGGATTGAATCCATTGTGGGATCATGGTTGTCAAAAAGCGCCTTTAGCTGAATCTAAATCGGTAGATGTAACAACAAAGGACTCTTCAAATGCATCAAAACCCGTTTCAGCAGAAAATGCACCTGTTTTAGCCGCTCAAAAACCAGTGGGTGTAACTTCTAATATATCTGAAGTCCCTGCTAAAATTGAAAAAGAAGCTCCAAAAGAAGTTGTAAAGCCTTCACCTCCAGTAATTCCTTCACCTCCAGTAGTTAAAACACCTTCTAAACCAATTGCAAAAGTTGAAAAGCCAGCTGCAAAAGTCATTGAGAAACCAATAGCTAAAGTAGAAAAGCCCGTTATTGAAAAGCCTAAGACAAAAGAATCTGTTAAGGTAAATCCAACTGAGAAGCCAAAAGAAATAGTAAAAGTTGTAGAAAAACCAAAAACAGAGAAAATTACAACAGAAAAACCAAAAGTTGAAAAACCTGTTTTAGAGAAACCGAAAGTTGTAAAAGAGACTAAGGTAGCAGTAAAACCTATGCCAAAAGTACCTATGTCCGCGGCATATAGAAAAGGAATGTCTTATTTGTGTTTTGGTACATTTAAAAATCCTACAGTCGCCAAAAAGCTAAGATCGGATATGAAAAATATAGGAGTAGTAACCGAGACCATAGAGATAGATGGAACGTATCGTGTAGTAATTCCTTATACCAATAGAAAATTTGCCGCAGCAGCAGCGGAAGATTATCCAAATACAATCATATTTGAATAATAATCTTCAATAATTAAAATGATTAATCTTAAAATTATTAAATAAATATTTAATGAAAATAGCGTATGTATTTCCTGGACAGGGAGCCCAGTTTGTAGGAATGGGAAAAGAAATCTTAGAGAAAAATCCAGAATTTGAAACGTATTTTGCAAAAGCAAATGAAATATTGGGATTTGATATAAAAAAAATCATGCTTGAGGGGACTATTGAGGAGTTGACTCAAACCGATGTAACTCAACCTGCCGTATTTATTCATAGCGTATTGACTGCTATGAGCTTGGCTGATTTTCATCCAAATATGGTCGCGGGTCACAGTTTGGGAGAGTTTTCTGCCCTTGTAGCCAATAAAACATTGAGTTTTGAAGAAGGTTTGAAATTAGTTTCTATTCGTGCCAATGCTATGCAAAAAGCATGTGAAGCGAATCCATCTACTATGGCTGCAGTTTTGGGAATGGAAGATGCCAAAGTGGATGAAATTTGTCAATCCATTGACGAAGTTGTAGTAGCGGCAAATTATAATTGTCCGGGACAATTAGTGATTTCAGGTTCGATGAAAGGAGTAGAAATCGCATCTGAAAAATTAAAGGAAGCGGGCGCAAAAAGAGTTTTGCCCTTGAAAGTAGGCGGTGCATTTCATTCTCCTTTGATGGAAAGTGCCAAAGAAGAATTAAAACAAGCTATTGAAGCGGCACATTTTAATACACCAGTTTGTCCTATTTATCAAAATTATACAGCAAAATCGCATAGCGAGCCTGCTGAAATTAAGCAAAATTTAATAGATCAATTGACGGGTTCGGTAAAATGGACACAATGTGTATCGAATATGATAGCAGATGGTGCTACAAAATTTGTAGAATTAGGGCCAGGAAGCGCATTGATTGGTATGATTAAAAAAATAAATGCAGACGTAGAAGCTGTAAAGGAATAATTGATGAATACGATAAAAGATTTTCTACAAGTTACATCAGACTTTGCGGATAATTCCAAAGTTTGGATTTATTTTGGAAATAGAGCATTTTCTGATTCTGAATTTCAAGATATTAAAAAACAATTTGATGATTTTTCAAGTCAATGGAAAAGTCACGGTGCTGCAATGAAAAATACTATGATGTTGATTGAACATCAAGTCATTTTAATAGCTGTAGATGAGTCGCAGCATACCGTAAGTGGCTGTGGAATAGATGCAAGTGTCAAAGTTATCAAAGAAATTGAAATAAAATACGATGTTTCTTTTTTTGAAAGAAACTGTGTGTTTTTGAAAGAAAATGATGTCCTCAAAAAAATGCAACTATCAGAATTTAAAGTTTTCTGCAAAAATAACCCCAATATCCAAGTTGTAAATCCTTATTTTAATAATTTAAAAGAAGTCCGAACGCATTTTTATATGAAAATGAAAGATTCGTTGTATAGGAATTTTTTGAAAAATTAGAATTTAAACAAATATAAAAAAAGCGCTCAAGTTGTGAGCGCTTTTTTTTATACAAATAATCGTCTATTAGACTCTATGCATCCAATTCTCCTGCAATTACATTCATACTACTCATAGTAAGAATGGCATCGCTAAGAACAGAACCTTTAATCATTTCGGGATACGCTTGATAGTATATAAAACAAGGACGTCTAAAATGAAGACGATATGGACTTCTACCGCCATCGCTGATGATATAAAATCCCAACTCGCCATTGCCACCTTCAACCGCATGATATACTTCGCCTGCTGGAATTGGAATCTCGCCCATTACAATTTTAAATTGATATATCAAAGCTTCCATATTGCTATAAACCAATTCTTTTGGAGGTAGGAAAAATTCAGGTACATCGGCATGAAAAGGACCTTCAGGTAAATTTTCATAGGCATTTTTCATCAAATAAAAACTCTGCCAAATTTCTTCTTGACGTACCATAAAACGGTCATACGTATCGCCATTGACACCTACT
>JBIILY010000140.1:0-4386 GCA_044338225.1 Chitinophagales bacterium | reverse complement strand
GAATGTGCCATGGCTTTGAGGAGCATATATTTGGACACCAATTTGTTTTCTCGATTATTTTCTATAAACTCCTTGCATAGATTGATGGTTTTGGAATAATTTTTGGCTTCATAGCTCGCAAATATTTTTTTATATCCAGCACTTGCCGCTAGTTCTTCCTTAGATTCTTGATCTTTGCGATTTGGATTTTTGATAAAATCGATATACTTGGATTTGGGATAGGTTTCAAAAAGCTTGTTTTTGACTTCGTTTGCCTTGGCAAAATCGCTGGATTCATTATATTGCAAATATAACGCGTATAATATCTCCTCTTCATCCTTGGAAAAAGGCGTATAACGCTTCCAAGCCATATTGTAGGTCTCTATCGCCTTGTCTATATCTTTGATATCGTAATGATAGATACGCGCCATTTTCAACAAAGCCTCTTGGGTTTCTACTATTATTTTTTCTTTTGCAGGACCTTCAAAAGGAAGTCGACTCAGCTCAATATCGGCTATATCATCGGATGCCAGACTGGTTTTGTCTACATCTTTGAATTTATCTTCTAAGGTTTCCGTAGTAGATGAACTTCCCAATAACTCGGGAGGTGCTAATTTCCAGTTGTCTTTCAACTTGATTTTTCCCCATTTTTTTTGAAAAATATCTTTTCCACGAGCCACAGTAGATGCGTTGCCAAAATACCAATTTGAATTATTGGTAGACGACGGTGAACTATTTTGAGCCTCTAATTTGGTAGATTCGATGATTTGTCTATTCTCTTCTTCTCGTTTTTCTTTATTCAACTTTTTACTAATCAAAGCCTTTGCTTTTGATTTCCCCATTTGCACCAATTGAATAATAGAATCATTTTTTTCATAGATACTATTATTATTGCTCAATTCTAAGAGCGCTTTGGTTTTATTTTTAAATTCTTCTTTGAACTTATAATCCGAAGGGATAAAAAGATTGGCACTATCATAGTATTTTCCAGCTGTGATATAATTTTTCTTATTGAGGAAAAAGGTTCCAATTTTTTCATACGAAAGGAATTTTTGATCATTATTTTTGGAAACCGCAATAGATTTTAAATAATTTTCTATAGCTTGATCTTTATCATTTATTTGTGCATAACAATTTCCTATGGCGTAATAGATGCGATCGAGTCTATTGATATTGCTACCTTTATTGAGCAATTTTCTTAAATCGGAAATGGTAGCGTTCATAGCACCTTTGGACGACAACTCCGAGATTTTCATGATACTTTCAAATTTCAAATCTTCGTGTGCCTTTCCCAATAAAACCTTGTGATATAATCCCAACGCTTTGGACTTGTCATTTACCAATTCATAGATTTGAGCCGTAATAAATTGATTTCGAGCCAATTATTTTTTATCCTTGTTTTTTTAAAGAATATTTTTCATCAATTCCAATGCGGGATTATATTCTTTTTTGGCAATATGCAATGTGGCTTTGACTTTATTTAATTCCGTTCTATATTCAATAGGAAAGCTCCAATCTGCTTCGGCATTGAGAATTACGGATTGTGCATCGGAGTATTTCTCTAATTTTATTAAGGATTTGGCGAGCCAAATAATGGCTTCGTTGCGCGCATATTTATGAGGCAGGCTGGAATTGGAGATAGGTTTCTTTGCTTTTTTGGCTTGTTTTAGCGCTTTTTCATATTTTTTTGGATAGCCTCCACGAATATGATCGTTGTGATAATCTTTGGGATAATAAGTGGTAATATATTGAAACTGAATCAATGCCGAATCATAAAAACCTCTATAATAAAATACTTTTCCATTGAGCAATAAGGCATCATCTACCCAGCGGCTTTTTGATTTTTTTGCAAATATCTTAGAGGCTTTTTTGCCTACATCGCCCCAATGGCTTGACGCTACAAAATCTTCTTTATTATTTTCAAATGGATAAAAAGACAATACGCCATCGATTTTTTCGGTTTTTTCTTTTCGCACTTCATTGAAACCCATTTTGTACTTATTCTTTTCATTGAAATAGGTATTGTAATAGGTGGTAAAATTGATAACAGATTGTTTGAACCCTCGATATTTAGAATTGGAACAAGACGTAAAAAAACTTGTAATAAGAAGTAAAAAAAATAAAATTAAAAACTTATTTTTCAATTTAATTGTGTATTTTCGTGCTCAATATCGCTTTTATCAAAAGATTTTAAAGTAAACTCAAAAAAATGAAATTTATTTTAAAATAAACCTTTAATTTTGCAAATATACTAACGCAATATGAATTATAGCTTTAAAAAATTATTTAAGAATTTAAAATATAAATACCGATTGGTGATTTATAATGAATCTACATTTGAATCGGTAGGTACTTTTTTCTTATCCAAGCTCAATATCATCCTCTTATTTTGCTTATTGACCCTATTGAGTATGATTGTATCGATACTTTTAATATCTTTTTCGCCTCTAAAATATTATATGCCAGGCTATGGCGATGCTGCCGTGAGAAAGCAATTGAGAGAACTGATTCATGAAACAGAAGTTATGAAAAATGAAATAGAGCAAAACGATTTGTGGGCAAAACAAATCAAAGAGGTATTGAAAGGCGAAATTCCATTGGATAAGATTTATGACAAAAATGATCAATCCTTGATTTCTAAAGAAGATTCGGTGAATAAAATTAAATAATTTATATTTGCGAAGCGTATATATAGTAAAAAATTAAAACAAAAAAAATCATGTTTGGGAAAAAAGAGATAGCAAGCAATTCATTTTCAATGCAAGCGATAAATAATATTGGCAATGGAACGGTGATAGAAGGAAACATCAAAACGGATGGCGATATTCGTATTGACGGAAAGATAAATGGAAATATTCATACCACGGGAAGATTGGTGCTAGGCGTTACATGTCAGGTAATAGGTGATGTGACTTGCCTGGATGGAAGTATAGACGGATTTGTAAGAGGCAATATTCAAGTAAAAGAAATTCTCAAAATTTCAAAAACAGCCAATATCGATGGGAATATTCAAACGGGAAAACTAATCGTAGAAGAAGGTGCAATGATTCAAGCAAAAATTTCTATGGCCGGAGGACAAAAACAAGTTCAAAATACGCCAAATTATCAAATTAACAAACCCAATAACTAATAGGATTGATTCCTTCAAAATATAATAAATTCGCAAAATACAGTGGCCTAGCATTTCAGTTGCTTGCATACATTTTAGTGGGATTTTTTATAGGTAAATGGGTAGACGCTAAAATGGCGAATAAAGAGCCTTACGGAATATTGTTTTTTTCTACAATATTTTTAATCATGGCACTATATAGTATCGTTAAAGATGTCTTAAAAAGCGAAAAATAAATGAAATGGTACGTTTTCTACTTTTTTGCCTTAGCTATTATTGCCATTATATTTTCATTCGTTTACAACATGGCATTTGACAGCATCTTCATTGTAGTAGCATCTGTTTTTGGGCTGCTATCTAGTTTTTTTGCTGTTTTTAATTATTTTATCAAAAAAGAAAATAATCTTACCTTTTTAAAAGTATTCTTCGCTTCTATAGCAATCAAAGGATTGATTTTATTTGGGTTTATGGCTTGGTTCTACATAGCCAATCTCCCTCAAATATATTATTACTTCACAATGACTTTGTATCTCAATTTTATAATTTTTAGCGTAGGAATTACTACAAAATATAGTTCTTAAATCCATTAAAATGAAAAAAATAACGCTATTAGGAACAGGAAAAAGCAGCCAACATCTTATTCAAAACCTCTATAGACATGTGGAATCATGGAATATAAAGCTAGCGATAGGAGACTTAGATATTTCGGGTTTTAAGAAAAAATATACTCATAAGTCGCATATTACTTTTTTTGAATTTGAAAAAGACAATTTTGCTGCTATCGAAGCGCAAATTAAGGATAGTTTTATGACCATTTCTATGCTTCCTGCAACGCTTCATATACAAATAGCAAAAATGTGTCTAGTACATGAAAGTCATTTAATTACACCTTCTTATGTGTCCGATGAAATGAAAGCATTGGACAGCGAAGCCAAAGCCAAAAATTTGATTTTTTTAAATGAAATGGGATTTGACCCTGGGATAGACCATCTTACCACCATGAAAATCTATCATGAATTGCAAGAAAAAGGCGCACGATTAACGTCCTATAAATCCTATGCAGGCGGATTGGTAGCACCAAAATCCGACACCAATTCTTGGGGATATAAATTTAGCTGGAATCCTCGGAATGTAATTCTGGCAGGACAAGGTGGTACTATCAAATATTTGGAAAATAATAAAAATAGATATATCCCCTACTACGCATTATTTCAAAATGCAGAGCAAGTTTCTATTTCCAATGGATTGCATTTTGATGGCTATGCCAATAGAGATTCGCTCAAATACAAGGAGGTTTA
>JBIILY010000139.1:0-4412 GCA_044338225.1 Chitinophagales bacterium | reverse complement strand
AATTGGTATAAGTTATCCAATAGTTGGGCCATTGATGTTGAAACTATTTTTATCAGTAGCTTGATTGGAAAAACAAAGACGTTGTATCCAATAGAAAATAGCAAAGATTTGAATACAAAAGATTCAACTTTGATTTTTTCTACATTTAAACACCATCAAAGTGAAAACTTAAATAAAGCATATTTTAATCTTCCCGATGAAGAATATACTGTTTGTAGTGTGAAATAGGGCTTCGTATTACATCATTTCATAGATGCCCGCTACGCCTTGACCGCCGCCCACACAGGCTGTTACCATACCAAATTTTTGATTTCTACGAATCAACTCATTGAACAATTGAACAGAAAGTTTAGCTCCAGAGCAACCCAGTGGATGCCCTAGCGCAATAGCTCCACCATTGACATTGACAATGTTTGTATCTATTTCAGGAAGATTTTTGAGCACAGCCAAACTTTGTGCCGCAAACGCCTCGTTTAATTCAATCAAATTAATGTCTTGATATTTGAGTCCTGCTTGTTTGAGAGCCAATGGAATCGCTTCTACGGGACCAATTCCCATATATCTAGGATTGACCCCTGCGCTAGCATACGCCGCCAAACGAGCTAATGGTTTTAATCCCAATTCATTCATTTTTTCTTCGCTCATTACCAGTACAAAGCTTGCGCCATCACTCGTTTGAGATGAATTTCCAGCCGTAACTTGACCTCCGTTTTTGAAAACGGGCTTCAATTTCATCAAGGCTTCAAAAGTCGTGTCTTTTCTTGGACCTTCATCTGTATCTACGATATATTTTTTAGATTGACGTTTTTTGCCATCAAAGAAAATTTCTTCAACTTCTACGGGAACTATCTCATTTTTGAATTTACCTTCTTCAATTGCTTTTATGGCTTTTTGATGTGATTGAAACGAGAACATATCGGCTTCCTCGCGAGTAATATTATGTTGAACCGCCAATTCTTCCGCCGTCAATCCCATACCTATATAATAGTCGGGATGATTCTTCGCAATTTCAAAATTGGGAACGGTTTTATATCCCATAGTGGGCACCAAACTCATACTTTCTGTACCACCAGCAATTATAATATCGGCAAAACCTGCTTTGATTTTTGAGACAGCCATAGCTATTGTTTCCACGCCACTTCCGCAATATCTATTAACCGTTACACCCGGCACATTCATCGGTAGATTGGAACGTACCGAAATCCAACGAGCCATTTGTAGCCCTTGTTCGGCTTCGGGTACAGCATTTCCCACAATCAAATCATCCACTTGGGCTGGATCCAATTCGGGCGTTTGCGCCAAAAGATGATTGATGACTTCACTAGCCAAATCAACGGGACTCATAAAACGAAATCCACCTCTACCAGCTTTTCCTACAGCAGTTCTATATCCTTTAATAATATATGCGTTTTTAGACATAATGTTTATTTTAAATTTTCAATTGCAAATATAATACATTTTTATAAAATACCAAACGTTTGTTTGGTAAAAATAAAATTTACCTACAATTTTATTAAAAAATTTCTATTTTTGCGAAATTATATAGACTTAAAAGATGATATTTGGGAAGATATAATAGTAAGAATAGAAAATCGAATTTTAATAAACATATATGTCTGAAGTTCAAAATATTAAAGTTACAATTGACGGAAAAACTATTGAAGTTCCTGTAGGAACCTCAATTTTAGAAGCTGCTAGAATGATAGGGGGTGAGTTAGTACCGCCAGCCATGTGCTATTATAAGCCGCTTCAAGGTTCTGGTGGCAAATGCCGCACTTGTCTAGTAAAAGTAGCGCAAGGCAGCGAAAAAGACCCTAGACCTATGCCTAAATTAATGCCAAGTTGTGGTACTATCGTAATGGATGGTATGGTTGTTGAAAGTTCTGCTAGCCAGCAAGTAAAAGAGGCTCGAAATGGCGTGACGGAATTATTGCTGATTAATCATCCTTTGGATTGTCCAATATGTGACCAAGCGGGTGAATGCAAATTGCAGGATTTGGCATTTGAAAATGGCAAAATGCAAAATCGTTATGAATTTAACCGTCAAGAATTTGAGTCAGAAGACATTGGACCTTTGATTAAATTAAACAAACAACGTTGTATCGTTTGCTATCGTTGTGTATATGCAGCTAATCAATTGACAGATAATAGAGAGCATGGAGTAATGTTTAGAGGAGATAAAGCCGAAATTAGTACGTATATAAATGAGTCATTAGACAATGATTTTATTGGAAATATTATTGATGTATGTCCTGTAGGCGCATTGACAGATAAGACCTTCCGTTTCAAAACTAGAATTTGGTTTACAAAACAATTTGATGCGCATAGAAATTGTGACAAATGTTGTGGCAAAGTAGTTTTGCATAAAGTGGAAGATGAAATTGTACGTGTATCGGCTCGCAAAAATCAATGGGATGAAGTGGAAGATTGGATTTGTAATACCTGTCGTTTTGAGAAAAAAGATAATGCAGACTGGACAGTTGAAGGTGTTCGTGTAGTGAATCGCCATTCGGTACAAAGTTTGAATAAATATGCTCAAACAGTGGATGCACCAAAAGAATTAAACTAATTTCATACTCTATATATAATGTATCATTACATTGAAACCGAAATTAAAGAACGAATCGCTTATCTCATTCTTAATAGAATAGATAAAAAAAATGCGCTTAATTTTGATTTTGTCAAAGAAATTAAGACCGCTCTTAATCATTGGAAATCCGATAACGAGATTAAAGTAGTCATAATCAAAGCGAATGGCGATGTGTTTAGCGCAGGTGCCGATTTAGATGTATTGAAGCAATTGCAAGTCAATACGTATGAAGAAAACTTAGAGGATTCGAGACATTTAAAAGAATTATTTGAAATCATTGCTACGTATCCAAAAGTAGTGATTTCCCAAGTGGAAGGTCACGCTATTGCAGGAGGATGTGGTTTGGCTACGATATGTGATTTTTGTTTTGCGGTACCCGAAGCACAATTTGGATATACCGAAGTTAAAATTGGGTTTATTCCAGCCTTAGTATCTATATTTCTTGTACGTAAAATAGGAGAAATGAAAGCAAAAGAATTGCTTTTGACAGGAAAATTGATTGCTGCTCAAAAAGCTTTTGAAATGGGATTGATCAATGAACCTATATCCAAGGAGGACATTGGAGCATCCGTTTATGAATTTGCTTTGAAATTAGCGATAGAAACATCCTTGAATTCAATTGGTCAAACCAAAGCACTCATTTCGCATTCATGGCATTTACCATTTCTAGACGCTATGGACATAGCCGCACAATATAATGCCACTTCTAGAGCATCTTCCGATTGTAAAAAAGGTATTCAAGCTTTTTTGAATAAGGAGAAAATTTCTTGGTAAAATACAACTGATTTTTGGGAATTTAAAATCAACGATATAGTATTTATATTGAAAAAAAAATGCGGAATAAAAAAAATGTTTTGATTAAAAAAAATATACTTATTTTTGCACCCTCAAAATAAAAAGTTTAATTTAGAATTAAAAAAAATAATTAAAGAATGCCTACAATTCAACAGTTAGTAAGAAAAGGAAGAGAAGTACTTGAGTACAAAAGTAAATCTAGAGCATTGGATGCTTGCCCTCAAAAAAGAGGTGTATGTACGAGAGTGTACACAACTACACCTAAAAAACCGAACTCGGCACTTAGAAAAGTAGCGAAAGTTCGTTTGACAAACAGTATTGAAGTAATTGCTTATATCCCAGGAGAAGGGCATAATTTGCAAGAGCACTCAATCGTTTTGATTAGAGGTGGAAGGGTAAAAGATTTACCAGGTGTAAGATACCATATTGTGAGAGGAGCCTTAGATACTGCTGGTGTTAATAATAGAAAACAATCTAGAAGTAAATACGGAACAAAAAGACCTAAATAATCAACAAAATTACTATTTAATTATAATAAGAAATGAGAAAGAGTAAACCAAAAAAGAGATTTCTACAACCGGATCCAGTTTTTAATGACCAAATGGTTACATTGTTTGTGAACAATTTGATGTATGATGGTAAAAAATCAATTGCATACAAAATTTTTTATGATGCAATGAACATTGTAGATGCAAAAGTAGAAGATGCAAACGGATACGAAACTTGGAAAAAAGCTTTGGCTAATGTAACTCCAAGTGTAGAGGTAAAAAGTAGAAGAATTGGAGGAAGTAACTTCCAAATTCCTACAGAGGTTCGTCCAGCTAGAAAAAATTCTTTGGGTATGAAATGGTTAATTTCATTTTCAAGAAAAAGAAATGGAAAAACTATGGCGGATAAATTAGCACAAGAAGTTTTGGCTGCTGCAAAAGGTGAAGGTGCTGCCTATAAAAAGAAAGAAGATACGCATAGAATGGCTGAGGCAAACAAAGCATTTGCTCACTTCAATAGATAATAAATAAATATAAAA
>JBIILY010000138.1:0-4451 GCA_044338225.1 Chitinophagales bacterium | reverse complement strand
TAATCAATCCCAACGAAGGCGAACAATCGATAATGATATAATCGTATTCTTTTTTCAACTCGGCTAATTTGCCTTTCAAAATAGCTTCTCTATTTTCATGATTAATTAATTCAATTTCAGCTCCTACCAAATCCAAATGCGAAGGCAAAATGAATAAATTGGGCGTATCCGTAGCTACGATAGCCTCTTTGGGATCTAAATCATCAATCATACATTCGTATAAACTTTTGGTGATAGATTTGGGGTCAAAGCCACATCCCGAAGTTGAATTTGCCTGAGGATCTGCATCAATTAATAACGTTTTCTTATCCAAAGCCGCTAAACTAGCCGATAAGTTGATAGAAGTAGTTGTTTTTCCTACACCACCCTTTTGATTTGCAATTGAAATAATTTTTCCCACTTCGTAATTTTTATATGTTAATTGAATGATTGATATCTATTAAAACTAATTCTTTTCCATTTTCTTTAAAATGATGTTTAGCTTTTTCTTTGTCTATTTCTATAAATCCAAAGGTGTCAAAATGAGCACCAATAATGCGATCTGTTTGCACAAAATCCGCAGCAATACACGCATCTTCATATCCCATAGTGAAGTTATCTCCAATAGGCATAATAGCAAAATCTAACTTTGGAGCCCACAACGGTATTAATTTCATATCTTGATGCAAAGCAGTATCTCCCGAAAAATAAAAGCTCGCTTCGTCGTTTTGAATTAAAAAGCCACAAGGATTACCACCATAAGAACCATCGGGCAGCATAGAAGAATGAACCGCATTAACCATTTTCAATGTTCCAAAATCAAATGATTTCTTTCCACCTATATTCATGGGATGAACCGATTGAACACCTTGTTTTTGAAACCAATCCGTAATTTCATACATGGCTATCAAGGTTGCATTTGAATTATGTTTATAGATTTCCATTACATCGGAACAATGATCGCCATGTCCATGCGAAAGGATAATATAATCTACTGAAATTGAACTTAAATCAAAATTTTTATTGAGTGGATTATCTA
The DNA here is from genome assembly GCA_044338225.1 of Chitinophagales bacterium. Taxonomy (GTDB): domain Bacteria; phylum Bacteroidota; class Bacteroidia; order Chitinophagales; family JADJOU01; genus CHPMRC01. Next base: position 3,433 of record JBIILY010000138.1, on the reverse strand, counting down.
AAATATAAGGGTCAAACAATAGTTTTTGGCCTTGTGTTTCAATCAAAAAAGTAAAATGTCCGTAATACGTAACTTTCATTTTTGTGCTTAAATTCATTTTAAAAATAGAATGCAAATTTAAGACACAATTTTTGTATTTATAGTTATATTTATAAACAAAATTTCAAAGGTTTTTAAGTCAATTTTTAGGCATTAAATATCTTATTATCAATTTATTACAAATTGGATAAAAATAACATTAAAAAGACAACTTACACATTATCCACAAATTGAAAAATATTGGTGGATAACCTGTGGATAAGTATTAATCTTCATCTTCATTGATAACACCTTGATAATGATGCGGAAGATAAACCGTGAATATACTTCCCTTCCCTTCTTGGCTATATACGTCTACTCTACCATAGTGCGATTCTGTTAGCTCTTTCACATAGTTCAACCCCAATCCAAATCCTTTTACATTGTGAATATTTCCTGTAGGAACTCGATAAAATTTATCAAATATTTTATACAAAACATCATTTGGCATACCAATACCATTGTCTTCTATGATGATATCAATACCTTGAAACGCATCTTTTGTGGTAATATTTATTTTCAAAGGAACATCATCTTTGCAATACTTTACAGAATTTTCAATTAAGTTGTTGATAATATTGACAATATGTATTTTATCTCCTTCTATTGAACTTTCTTTTGCCTCTAAATTCAGTTGGATTTGACCACCAATTTCATCCATTAAAAGTTGAAGATTTGCTTGTTTTTCTCTTATGATTTGGTGAATATCAATATCAGAAATACGCAATTTCATCTTCGTGCGTTTGAGTCTAGCGGCCTGCAATACCTTTTCTATATTATTGAGCAATCGATCATTTTCTTCTTTAATAATTTCCGCATATTTATTGAGCTTCTCTTTATTCTCTTGAATTTTTTCATTACGTATCATATTAGTTGCCAATGCAATGGTAGCCACAGGTGTTTTCAACTCATGGGTCATGTTATTGATAAAATCGGTCTTCATATTGCTCAATTTCTTTTGTTTAAAGATAATATAAACCGTAGAAAAGAACGTCACCATAATGATAATAATAAATGTCAATGAAGCCATAAACAAGCCATACATAGACTGGAAGATAAAATCATTTTTATTGGGGAAATTCAACAATAAAATAGCATAATTATTAAAAATACTTTCTGGAAATAAGCGAGCTCTATAGCTTTTTTCAATAATTCCTTTATTTAAATACTTATAATCACTATAAATAACGCCTTTGGTTTTTCCGTCCAAAATGGTGATTTTGTATTTTGGATAAATGTTCTGTTCTTTGAGCGCTTTGGTTATAAAATTCTTCAAACTATCCGCATTGATTTTCTCATCTACACAGGTACTTTCATACAGCAGAATCTTTGCTTGATTTCGCCATTTATTATTAAATTCATTATATTGGCTCTGTATTTTTGCCAATTCATTCGGCCCTACTTTTTCCAAGACATCTATAGGGATTTTTAATTCGGTAGTTAGAGTTTTATAAAATTCACTAGAGGTGTCTTTTAAGTTGTAACTGTAATCTAAATTTCCCGAATTATCGCTACTTTTTGTAAAAATTTCCGTTTTATTATAATTATTTACCGCATCCGAATTATTATTAAAAAAAGTATAGGTTGAATATTTCTCATATTCGGTCAATGATTTTGACAAGGCAGAATATACCGATTGATCAAAGGTATTTCTGCGCTGAATAAACGCTTCATTTACCCATTTAAACTGCAAAACAATAAGCCCAATCATAGAGAATAAGGCAAATCCAATAATCCAAACAATACTTTTTATCTTCATTTTAATGCTACTTTTTTCTTGATACAATAATCATTCTATCGGAAGCTATATGATAGGTTTCCATTATATAATTACCATAAACTTGTAGGATTTCATATCCTGCATTTATGATCATGGCTTCTAATTCCTCTTTTTTAAATAACTGAACGCGCTCTTCAAATTCATATTTCTCACCTTGAAATTCAAAGTTTATTTTTTTAAACACATGATTTTCTGTTAAATATTTATCTAAATGAAAATCAATGCCTTGCATGCTTTTCATCGTTTTGGATGCTCCTTGAGAACGAACTTTTTCACTATTCAAATAATCTATTAACAAAATGCCTTGAGATTGCTGATGATTTGCTATACAAGACAAAACCTTTTCGTTTTCGGATAATGTATCAAAATAACCAAAAGATGTAAATAAATTCAAAACACAATCAAAGGTTTGAGAAAGCTCAAAATCGCGCATATCGGCAATTTCAAACGATGGATTTTGCCCTTTTACCTGACTTTGAGCATATTGGATGGAATTGGACGATAAATCTACACCCATCACATTATTTGAATATTGAGCTAATGAAAACGAATGTCTTCCTTTGCCACAGCCAAGATCTAAAATAGAGGTATCCCTTGAAATTTTCAAAAAATTAATTAATTTTTCAACAAATAAGTCTGCTTCTTCATGATTTCTATCACTATATAATATGTGATAAAATTCACTGTCAAACCAATAGGAAAACCAAGATGCTTTTTCGCCCATTCAAAGTCAATTTTCTTAAATAAAATGCAAATATATTTAAAAATAGACTTAATCTAGCTTTAAAAATACTTAATTTCAAGCTTTTATAAAAATATAATAGGCTTTTTGGGCAATTCACAATATTTTTGCATATCTAAAATAAAAAAAATTGGCGCAGCAAGAGATAGCATTACAAGAATTTAAAACAAAAATAGAATTTGATAAAGTATTGGATATTTTGTCAAAATTTCATTACTCCCAAATTGGTATTCAATGGCTTAATAATCAAAAACTTCAGACTCAAAAAACGAAATTAGACGAAGAATTTGATAAGGTTTTTGAATTTAAAACCATCATACTTCAGCATTTAGAATTTCCATTTTTTGGACTTTTTCAAATTGATGAAATTATAGAAAAGTGCGAAATTGAGAATTATTTTATTGAATCTACAGATTTTCTCAAAATTAAAAAAGTAGTAGAAAATGTAGAAAAAATCAAATCGTTTTTTAGTGAAAAAAATAATTATGAAGACTGGAAAACATTATATATTCTTGCTTCTAGCCAGTATTACGACAAAGAAGTTTATCAAATATTGGATAAAGTCATAGACGAAAAAGGAGAAGTCAAAGACAATGCTTCTTCTCTTTTGCAAGAAATTAGAGCTCAAAAAAATACGATTTTTAAGGAGATAGATAAAGTCTTTAGAAGCCAAGTAAGTCATTTTAGAAATATGGATTTTTTGGCCGAAACAGGCGAAAGTATCCGAAATGGACGAAGAGTATTGGCTGTATTGGCTGAAAAAAAACGGCAAATAAAAGGAATAATCCATGACGAATCGGAAAGTGGTAAAATCATATATATATAAAAGGAAG
>JBIILY010000136.1:0-4478 GCA_044338225.1 Chitinophagales bacterium | reverse complement strand
ATTCGAGAGGATTTTGGAAAAAAAATTGAAGCCGATTTGCATGAAATTGCCAAAAAATACAATACTACAGGACATATTTGCTATCAATCGGAGCCTCTAGGCACGGCGCATGCTATTTATTGTGCTGCCGATAATTTGGACGGCGAAGTGATTGTAGGCTTTGCTGATACCATGTTTCAGGCCGATTTCAAGATAGATAATGCTAATGATGCCATTATTTGGGTAAAAGAAATTGAAGATCCATCGGCGTTTGGTGTGGTATCATTGGATGACCAAGGATTGATTAATGGATTTGTAGAAAAACCAAAAGAATACGTTTCCAATTTGGCTATAATTGGTATCTATTATTTCAAAGATGGCGTTCAATTACGAGCCGATATCAAAGAAATTATCGACAATAATATTACAGACAAAGGCGAATTTCAACTCACTACAGTTCTTGAAAATATGCGTCTAGCGCAAAAGAAAATGAAGCCAGGCACGGTAAGCCAATGGCTGGATTGTGGCAATAAAAATGCTACGGTAGACTCCAATAGAGAAGTTTTGAAAGCGACAGGAAATCAAATACATGCGAGTGTAGTATTGGAAAATGCGACCATCATTGAACCTTGTTTTATAGATGAAAATACGGTAATAAAAAATGCAGTAGTAGGTCCTTTTGTATCGATTGGGAAAAATGCGGAAGTTTCAAACTCAGTGATTTCCGATACCATTATTCAAGATGCTACCAAAATAGAAAATTATATTCTTTCAAATACTATGGTGGGTTCTCATGCGTTATTAAAAGGTCGTTCGCAAGACTTAAGCGTGGGAGACTACAATCAAATTTTATCATAAAATTGACTTGAAAAAACATGTATAAAAAACCTCATTTTAGTGCTATATTGATAATTTTATTCTTTTTGGGAAATTATCAAACGCTTTTAGCTCAAAAAAATATAGATGTCAATGCCTACCAAATGGAGGAAAAAGAAGTTCGCTCTTTAGAATCCTATCTGGAAATTTTGAGGCTCAAAAGTGTGGGAAATAATGAAAAAGCATTGGAGGAATTGGTGAAATATATTGACGCAAATCCCAATAATGCAGCGGCTAATTATGAAGCAGCACAGTTGAGTTTTAATGAGAAAAAAATAGCTCCAGCTATTGCATTTGCGGAAAAAGCGGTGGAGTTGGATGGCAAAAATGTTTGGTATAAAAATCTTTTGGTGGAATTGTATAATAAAAATAATGAACCTCAAAAAGCCATAAAAATCTATGAAAAAATAGTAAAGGAAAGCCCCAATGACAAGGAATCGGCTATGCAATATGCCTTTTTATTGGTCAAAGCTACCGAGTATAAAAAAGCGTTGGAAGTCTTGACCGTTTGGGAGAAAAGAGATGAAGGCGATGAGATGATTCTAGGTCAGAAACATCAAATTTATTTGAAACTCAATGATTTTAAAAATGCTGAAAATGAGTTAAAAAAATTGATTGTAAAATCACCCACAGATATTCGTTATCAAGTAGCGTTGGCAGAATTTTATGATGCCAATTTGAAGAAAGAGGAGGCCATCAAAGCGTATAAAAATATTCTTTTAATCGAGCCGAATAATCCTGAGGCTTTGCTGTATATGAGCGGACACTATATCGAGCAAAATGATACCATGAGTTTTGCCTCTTCGGCCAATCGTATTATTAAAAATAATGAAATCAATTTCGATACAAAAATTGCATATTTGAGTTATGGCTTAATGAATTTTGGCAAATTAGATACGCCCAAAAAGGATCTTTATGTAAGATTGGCACAAGAATTGGCTGCAAATAATCCTACCGAAGCCAAAGCGCATGCTATTTATGGCGATTTTTGTTATTTATATGAAAAAAATGAACAAGGACTGGCTGCATACAAAAATGCTTTGAAATACAAAAATGATATTTTTGAAGTATGGCAAAATCTCTTTTCTATCATGCTTTATCTCAAAAATTACAAAGATTTGGCGGATAGCAGCGAGGCCGCTCTTGAATATTTTCCCGCGCATTCGGCAGTGCATTTCTACAATGGATTGGCCAATCAATATCTGGATCGATATGAAAAAGCTGAAAAAAGTTACCGTAAAGCCATCCGATTTTCGGGCGAGAATACTAAACTGGAAGCACAATTGTATAGCTCGTTGGGCGAAGTATATCACAAAATGAAGAAAATCAAAGAGATGGACGAAGCCTTTGAGGAATCTTTGAAAATAGAACCCGATAATGCTTTTACGCTCAATAATTACGCATATTATCTTTCGCTACGCAAAAGTCAATTGGAAAAAGCAAAGCAGATGAGTCGTAAATCTTTGGATTTGCAAGGTCGAAATGGATCTTTTTTAGATACCTATGCATGGATATGTTTTCAGCTAGGTCAGTATCAAGAGGCATTGAATTATCAAGAAAAAGCCTTGAATTTTGAGAAAGATGATAAAACTACCATTTATGAACACTACGGTGATATAAACTTCAAGATGGGAAATACCGCAAAAGCGCTTGAATATTGGCAAAAATCAAAAGATGCAGGCAATCCATCCAAGACGTTGCTGAAAAAAATAGCCGAGAAAAAGTATATAGAAGCGGTGGAATAAGCTATGGGCGAAATAGAACGTATCGAAGATTCAAAAGAGATAATTATTTATTCTCGCATGATTATCTATGGCGATAGTGCTAGCGATGAAGTGGCTCAAGGAATTGAGGATGAGATCAATACCATGTGGAATGAACCTAAAGCGGAGATTCTATTCGAAGAAAACTTGTATAAAGTTAAATTTGAAGTTCATGCTGTTTTTGATCGTTATTTATCCGATATAGATATTTCGAGTAATGTCAGTCCTCGATTAAATTTTATTAGAGTTGAAGATTTTTCACCGTTGAATATCTCGTGGGTAGATGGCATTGGGTCTAATACAGGATATTTTTTGTTGTCCAATTTATACCAAGGATCTACCACTGCAGCTCATGAATATGGGCATAGTATAGGGCTTGCACATCCCAAAGAGCTTAATTTTATAGGTAAAGGTAGACCGGGAATCATGTATCCAAGAGGAACGCTCGTAAGTCCACAATTTCAATATGATGCTAATGCGAAGCCGGGCGAAGTTGGCGGTACGTTGCATCCAATGAATCGTAAGGTAACTCAAGAAGACATTGACAATCTACAAATTCCAAAGCACTTATTGGAAGGGAAAAAATATCTGGGAAATTTTACTTCGGTGTATCATCCAAGACATATTGAAAAGTCTAAGCTGGAAGTGTAGATTCAAAATCTAAGACTTCGTATAAATTACTTCTCACGCGCAAAGGATCGTAGCGAACACAAAGCAAAGCGGAGTAAAGCGAAGAGCCTGGTTCATGCGCCCAAAAAAATCTTTTTTTATTTTCTGCCTAGATATTTCTGTATGGGTTCAACAAAAACAGAAAGCAATATGAGCAAGCTTCCAAAATAAAAAGCTAAGGAAAACTGATTGTATTCTTGAAACAAAAGGGCTGCAAAAATAAAGCCATAAATAGGTTCTAGATTCACCGTGAGTGTGATCACAAAAGGATTGAGTTTTTTGATGGCAAATATGGAGAGGAGAAAGGGGATATTGGTGCATAATGTGCTTAAAATCAATATATAAATCCAATTGGAGGTAGACATAGCTGTCAGCTGAGGAAAATTGTGTGTAGCTAATAAAAAGAGCGATAACAAAAGTGCGCCGATAGACATTTCTACAAATGAAATGGTATAAGGATTTACTCCAGCCGTAAAATGCTTATTCATCAAAGAGAATATGGCGGCAAGTACCGACGCTAAAATACCCAGAATCATAGCGGTAAAGTATGTGCCATTCCATTCAAAATGCTGATTTTTATCGCCAAAGGCAATGAAAATGATGCCTATTATGGCCAAAATTGAAATAAAAATTTCATTGGATGTGATTTTCTTTCCCTTGTTGAATAGAGGTTCTAGCCAAGCTGTAAAAAGCGGGCCTGTACCCAAACAAGCAAGTGCCAACGAGGAGGAATTGGCTACTTTGATAGAACCATAGAAACTAAGCCAATGCAGGCAAATAATAGTACCAATAAGGCATAAGGCACTTAATTTTTTTTTGCTCAAAGCTAAAAATCCTTCGCGGGTTTTGGGAATCAAGACATAGCCCAGTGCAGCTAAACTCATTCTAAAAAAGACTAATTCTATGGCATCAAGTGAAATCAATTTCCCCAAAATAGCTGTAAATCCCCAAAGAAATACGGCAATGTGAATCTGAACGTATGGATTTTTTATAAACATGGTGCAAAGAAACAAAAAAAAGTGCGAACCTAAATAAATAGATTCGCACTTTTTAAATTTGAAATATGAATTATTTAGAAGTACTTGTCAAACAAATTAGCAGGTTCTTCTTTTTTCTCTGGTGCTTTTTCGGGCTCTGTATTACGCTCTGTTTTTTCCTCTTCTCCTTCTACGGGCGTTTCTTTTGGTGTTT
>JBIILY010000135.1:0-4501 GCA_044338225.1 Chitinophagales bacterium | reverse complement strand
TATAGAATAGGTACACATATTGTTTTACCAGGTATTAGTTCTGATTCATTGGCTCAATTGAAGCAATCAACAGATGGTGGATTATTAGGTATTTTTAATATGTTTGCAGGGGGCGCATTTTCTAATGCATCTATTTTTGCATTGGGTGTAATGCCTTACATCTCTGCATCTATTGCTGTCCAATTGCTTGGATTTGTATTTCCTTATTTTAAGAAAATGCAAATGGAAGGTGAAAGTGGAAGAAGATCTTTGAATCAAATTACAAGATATCTTACGGTAGCTTTCACTATGTTTCAAGGTATAGCTTATATGACATATTTAAAGTCTTTAGGTATTGAGCCTTCTAATGGGATTAGTCCTGTATTCTTCTCTATACTTACCATGTTTGTTTTGACTGCAGGTACATTATTTGTGGTATGGTTGGGAGAAAGAATTACGGATAATGGACTAGGAAACGGTGTTTCTATTATTATCATGGCAGGTATTATGGCTCGATTGCCTATTGCATTATACAATGAAGTGCGTTCTAAAGTATCAGCTGATAGTGGAGGATTAGTTTTATTATTGATTGAGATGATTTTATTTGTAGTTGTTATTATGGCTGTAATTTTAATTTTACAAGCGGTAAGAAGAATAGCAGTAAACTATGCTAGGAAGATAGTAAGTGGTGGTGGAAGTGTTATTCCTGGTAGAAGAAGTGCTCCAGTAGAAACCACAGACATGGAAGGTAGTGTTCGTCAATACCTCCCCTTAAAATTAAATACAGCAGGTGTAATGCCTATCATTTTTGCTCAAGCAATTATGTTTATTCCATCTTTTGTAGCACAAGGTTTGAAATTAAATCAAAATACAAGTTTTTGGATTAATATTACCAATGTTAATGGTTGGATTTACAATTTAATTGTTTTTATAATGGTAGTAGTAATGACATTTTTATACACAGCTATCGTTATGAGTCCAACTCAAATGGCGGACGATTTGAAAAGAAATAATGGTTTTATACCAGGTATCAAACCAGGTGCTGAAACAGCAGATTATATTGATAAAATTATTTCTTATATTACATTTCCAGGATCGTTTTTTTTAGGTTTAATTGCAATTTTACCTTATATTATAACTACATTCTTGAAAGTAGATCCTCAATGGGCTTCTTTTTATGGCGGGACTTCATTATTGATTGCTGTAGGTGTAATTTTGGATACAATTCTACAGGTAGAAGGCTATTTATTGAATAAAAAATATGACGGGTTGACAGATTATAATAAAATGTCTGGAAGACAAACAGTTGCTTAAAACATTTTCTAATGATTTTAAAAACTGATGAAGAAATAGAAAAGATAAAAGAGAGTTGTCTCTTGGTTTCAAAAACGTTGGCAGAAGTTGCAAAACATTTGAAAGTAGGAGTAACTGGAAAGGAAATTGATGAAATTGCCGAAGCGTTCATATTAGATCATAAAGCAGTACCTTCTTTTAAAGGATATAGAGGTTTTCCTGCTACATTATGTATTTCACCTAATCATGCTGTGGTACATGGCATACCAAATGATATTCCATTCAAAGATACGGATATTGTTTCAATAGATTGTGGGGTATATTTTAATGGTTATCATGGTGACAGTGCTTATACTTTTGCATTTGTAAAAGCACCACAAGAAGCAGTATCTTTAATGTTAACAACAAAAGAAAGCTTACAAAAGGGTATAGATATAGTAAAAGCTGGAGTAAGAACTGGCGATTTAGGATTTGAGATTCAAGAATATTGTGAGAAAAGAGGATATAGCGTGGTTAGAGAATTGGTAGGTCATGGAGTTGGAAGAAATTTACACGAACCACCTGATGTGCCCAATTTTGGTCGTAAAGGAAAAGGTGTGGTTTTGAAGAAAAATTTGGTGATAGCGATAGAGCCTATGATCAATATGGGTAAAAAAGAAGTAGTGATGGATGAGGATGATTGGACGATTATTACAAAAGATAAAAAGTTGTCAGCTCATTTTGAACATACGATTTGTGTAGGATTGGATAAATCAGAAGCCTTAACTACACATAAATTTATAGAAGAAGCGGTGTTTAGTAATAATGAATTGTTAAATATATAATTGGTTTAAAGTAATTAAAAAAAAAAGTTGCAATTAAAAAAAAAATTGTAATTTTGCCGTCCAAAAAAAATATGGGTAAACAAGATTTGATAAAATTAGATGGAACAATAACAGAAGCATTATCCAATGCAATGTTTAGAGTGCGTCTAGAAAATAATCATGAGATAATTGCGCATATTTCGGGTAAAATGAGAATGAATTATATCAAAATTTTGCCAGGAGACAAGGTATCAGTAGAGATGAGTCCTTATGATTTAAATAAAGGAAGAATAACATTTAGATATAAATAATAAGAAAAATGAAAGTTAGAGCATCTATTAAAAAAAGAAGTGTCGATTGTAAAATCGTACGAAGAAAAGGAAGATTGTATATCATTAACAAAAAGAATCCTAAATTCAAACAACGTCAAGGTTAAAATAAATAAAATATGGCAAGAATAGCAGGTATAGATTTACCAAAAAACAAAAGAGGTTGTATTGCATTGACTTATGTATATGGCATAGGGAGAAGTACAGCAGTTAAGGTTTTGGAAAGATGTAATATAGATCAAAATCTAAAGGTACATGAGTGGCCAGAAGAGTCTATTGCACTTTTGAATAAAGTGGTAGCTGATGAGTATACAGTTGAAGGAGAGTTGCGTTCTGGAATACAATTAAGTATTAAAAGATTACAAGATATTGCTTGTTACAGAGGTATTAGACATAGAAAAGGTTTGCCTTTAAGAGGACAATCTACTAAAAATAATGCTAGAACAAGAAAAGGTAAGAAGAAAACTGTTGCAAACAAAAAGAAAGTAACTAAATAATAAATAGAGATAAAATATAGATATGGCAAAGACGACTAAACAAGCTGCTAAAAAAAGAATTGTAAAAGTTGAGAAAGAAGGTCAAGTGCATATAAATGCGACTTTTAATAACATCATTATTTCATTTACAAACAATTCAGGTCAAGTAATATCTTGGGGTAGTGCAGGTAAAGCAGGATTTAGAGGTTCTAAAAAGAATACTCCATTTGCAGCGCAATTAGCATGTGAAGATGCTGCTAAAGTTGCATACGAAGCAGGCTTAAGAAAAGTAGAAGTATATGTAAAAGGTCCAGGAGCTGGAAGAGAAAGTGCTATTAGAACAGTTGTTACAAATGGTATTGAAGTTTCAGTAATCAAGGATATAACTCCAATTCCTCACAATGGGTGTAGACCTCCAAAAAGAAGAAGAGTATAATATTTATATTTTTTGTAAGAATTTTATTTAGAAAGTATTTTAATATAATATAATAATATGGCAAGATATAGAGGCCCACAAACAAAAATAGCTAGAAAATTTGGAGAAGAAATCTTTGGCTACGATAAGTATTTTCAAAGAAGAAAATATGCTCCAGGTCAACACGGACCTTCAAAAAGAAGAAAACAACAAAGTGAGTATGCTATTCAGTTAACTGAAAAACAAAAAGCAAAATATACTTATGGTGTTTTGGAAAGACAATTTGAAAAAACATTTAAAAAAGCTACAAGTAAACAAGGTGTAACTGGAGAAATCCTTTTGCAATTGTTGGAAGCTAGATTAGATAATACTGTTTACAGAATGGGATTTTCTAATTCTCGTCGTCAATCTAGACAAGTAGTTTTGCACAAACATATTACCGTTAATGATAAAATTGTTAACATTCCATCTTACTCTTTAAGACCAGGAGATGTAGTAGCTGTTAGAGAAAAATCTAAATCATTAGGTTTAATTACATCTGCTTTAGCTAATAGAGAAAGAACTTTTGGTTGGTTGGAAGTAAATGATACCAAAATGGAAGGTAAATTTATGCAATTTCCTACCAGAGATGATATTCCTGAGAAAATTAACGAGCAATTAATCGTTGAGCTTTACTCTAAATAATTTTTGAACTTTATTTTAATTGTATAAAATGTCTATATTACCTTTTCAAAAACCAAATAAAATTGTAATGAACAAAGCGAATGAATTTGAAGGTTCATTCGAGTTCAAACCCTTGGAGCCAGGATATGGCGTTACAATCGGTAATTCAATAAGAAGAGTTTTATTATCCTCATTAAGCGGTTATGCGATTGTAGGATTTAAAATTGATGGTATTCAGCATGAGTTCAGTACTATTCCAGGCGTTTTGGAAGATATAACAGAAATTAATCTTAATTTGAAACAAATTAGATTAAAAAATATTTCTGCAAATGAAAGTTCATCAGAAAGAATCAGCATTAAAGTTGATAAACAAGAAACTTTTACAGGAGCGGATATTCAAAAAAACAGCAGTGTTTTTGAAGTAATGAATCCTGATTTTGTGATTTGCAATCTAGATGGAGCAGCTCCACTGAACATTGAAATTACAATTCAAAAAGGAAGAGGATATGTTCCTGCTGAGGAGAATATCGTTCCTGATATGCC
>JBIILY010000134.1:0-4520 GCA_044338225.1 Chitinophagales bacterium | reverse complement strand
TCTTGGGATCTATATCGCCCGTTACTTTCAGATGCAAATCGTAGTTGTGTCCATGAAAATGGGGATACGAACATTTCCCAAAAACCTCAAGATTTTTAGCTTCGCTCCACTCGTCTAAAAAAAGCCTGTGTGCGGAGTTAAACGTTTCTTTGCGGATGATAGAAGCCTTCATTATTTAGGATTTTATGATTTTATAAGAATATTTAATTATTTTTAAAACAAAAAAACTTGGACTATCGTTTCAATGCTTGTACTTTTGCATTCAAAAATATTAAAAACTTTTTATATGCGTATCACAAAAAAGTTGTTATGTCTATTTTTTCTTGCCGCAAGTCTTCAATATTCGTATGGTCAAGAAGCTAGTGCCACCCTTTCGCCTACCCAAATCATGATAGGCGATCACATGGAATTGGAGATAAAAGTAAAAGCGCCTCAAAACAGCTCGTTGATTATGCCCAAAATAGACGATTACCATTTGGGAAATTTTCGAGTAGTAGAAAAACTCAAAACCGACACGTTGTATTCGGGTTCACAATCCATAATTCAATTAAAATATATCGTTACTTGTTTTGAAGATAGTGCACAGATATTTCCTGCGCTAAAGTTTTCACAAGGCATAGGCGATTCTTTTGCCACGCAACCTATTGCTATTCAAGTAACCAGCCCCAATATTGATAGTACAAAGGAGGTAACACCTATCAAAACCATTGTACAAGTACCACTTACCAAAGAAGAAATTTTCAGCTATTTGTTCATCAGTTTTATCCTTTTGGGATTGGAGGTTATGTTTTATTGGATTTATGTGCGTTTTATTAGAAAAGAAGCCCTTTTTGATAGAGAAAAAGGCAATGAACCGCCACACGTAGTAGCGCTTACAGCCCTCAAAGACACCGAAGCCCGCCAATTATGGCAAAAAGGAAATGTAAAAGCATACTACGACAGTATATCGGATATTATTCGAACCTATTTGGAAAAACGATTTGGACTCAAAGCATTAGAACAAACCACTCCGCAGATTTTAAAAGGATTGGAAACATTGGAATTGCCCGAAGAAATTTTTAATTCTATTAAAGAAATGCTTTCGCTTGCCGATTTAGCTAAATTTGCCAAAGAAAATCCTCTTGCCGAAACCAACGAGCAATACCTGAAATTTGCCTACGAATTTGTTCAAAAAACACAGAGTGTATATGATAGCAACAAACGTGCCGATGCTTCTTTGGTGAGAAAATTCTATGCTCAAAATGAATATCGTCTTCGTCCACAAGCTATCAATCAAGCTTCATTCAAAATCTTAGTTGCGGGCATCAGTATTGCCTTGATATGCTTGTCTATAGCTATCATGCTTGCCTATTTTGTGCCTGTAGAAATGCTCTTGTCCTTTATTGCAGATAAACCTGTATTTTTCTTTAGTATGTTTATCTTTTTGGGTGCCGCTATTTCGCTCTTTATTTTATTCATCATTCGCAGCAAACAATCGGCTTATTTATTGATTTTTGACCACGATGCGCTTTTTATCAAAACCAGTCAAAAACGCATGAAATGGAGTTTTAACGAAATAACTGAAACCAAAGAAGATAAAAAAGGTCATTTAATGCTCAAAAATAAATACAACGAATGGCATCAGATTCCAAAATACATGGAATTTTTTGATGAAATCAAAGAACGAATTGAAGATGCTATTTTTTTAGAACAAAGTAAATAAGAACTAGTATGATGATATTACAAATCACTTTTGCGCAGCCTTGGGCATTCTTACTTTTAATACTTCCCGTAATTATGGGCTTGAGTTGGTACTTTTTTAGCAAAAAACATCAAACGTTTATGCTTTTTTCAACCACACAAGTAGCACAAAAGACCTTAAAAACACGCTTAAGAACATTTCTCCCAATCTTGCCCATACTTTCAAGTATTTTTTTAGTTATAGCCATTGCCCGCCCTCAATCGGATATGAGCAAAGAAAACTCATTTACAAACGGAATTGATATTGTAATGGCACTGGATGTGAGTACAAGTATGCTAGAGCAGGATTTTAAACCCAATAGGCTCAATGCCGCCAAAAAAGTAGCGTCGGAGTTTATAGCCAAGCGTCCAAATGACCGAATAGGATTGGTAATTTTTGCTGGAGAGAGTTTTACACAATGTCCCCCAACGATAGATCATAATATTCTCCAAAAACAACTCAAAGAAGTGCGAGAAGGCATCTTGGAAGATGGCACGGCCATTGGGATGGGATTGGCTACTTCTATTCGTACCCTCAAGAATAGCGAAGCCAAAAGCAAAGTGATTATTCTCCTTACCGATGGGGTCAATACCGCTGGAACTATAGACCCTATGACTTCTATTGACATAGCCAAAGCACTCAAAACCAAAGTATATTGCATAGGAGTAGGAACGCCACGTGGCAATATTTTGGGAATAGACGAACCGCTAATGCGCAAAATAGCGTCAACTACAGGCGGTTTGTATTTCCGTGCGGGGAACAATCAACGACTTTCTGAAATTTATGAAGAAATCAATCAATTAGAAACGGTGGAAATCGAAGTCAATGCATTGCATCGCAAAACCGAAGAGTTTTTGCCTTGGGCAATTATTGCAGGCGTTTTTATGCTGTTGTATTTTGTATTGCGATACAGCTGGCTGAGAAGTGTGCATTAATATTTGACAATAGATTTTGATAGAGATCTTGCATGCAACATCTTTACTTATATATATTTTTCAAATATTCAGTTTCAATAGCCGAATAAACCTTGTTTTTTTGCAATTCAATTCCTTCCTCAGTATCGGCTTCGGGTGCTACTTCGGGTAAAAATATCAACTTGACTTTTCCAGGAGCAATCAGCCAAACATTTCTACTCCACAAATCATCGGCACCTACAATTACGAAGGGAATGATAGGTGTTTTTGTAGCACAACTCAATCTATAAGCCCCTTCTTTAAAAGGCATAAGCGGACTGGAAGTGGTATTGCAAGTTCCTTCTGAAAAAATAACGATACTCAACCCTTCTTTCATCTTAATGAAAAGTTGTTCCATACTCCATCGTCGGCTGTCTTTTTCATCGCGTTTTACTGGAATGTATAATTTTCCCAACAGATAGCCCAGAAAAGGCCATTTGAGAATTTCGGCTTTGCCAATAAATTTCTTATCATTGGGAATAAAAGCACCGCTAATAATAGCATCCAGCATACTTCGATGATTTCCCACAAAAATATATTGCTTAGAAATATCCCAATTCCATTTTTTGTCAATATCTACCCTTACACCCCACAAAAAAGCGGTTAAGATGCCTCCAAAGGTTGGAATTCTATGTGCCCAAACGTATGTTTTTCTACTAGGAATAGCGGTAAGTATGATGATAGTAATGTAAATAAAAAAGCATATAATCCCAAAGGATACCAAACACCAAAGGCTCCACGGCAATAAATAGATTTTTTTTAAATATTCTTTAATCATGAGCTTCTCTTATTTTTTTAGGGACTGATTTTAAAACCAAATCGTATGAATGCTGAATCAATTCTTTCAAAAATTTTAAATCGATTTCAGATGGATGATAAGTTATGGTATTCCAATGTTTTTTGTTCATGTGCCATCCGGGTTTTATACAATCATATTGCGCACGCAATTCTTCGGCATAATCGGGGTCACATTTCAAGTTCATGGTCGTTTCCTCCGCAAAAATATCCATTAAAATAAAGATTTTATTATGAATTTTTCCAACCCATACTTTATCATCAAAAGGAAAATCTTCGGTAGCGTGGGGCATTGAAAGACAAAATTCTTGTATGATTTGCTTCATAGATTACTTTTATTTTTCCCTAATTGAATTCGATTCCAAATGCGTTCGTGAACATAGAAAAGTATGATTTTCGTAGCCAATTCGGTTAATCCTATCTTAATACCAATATCTCTATTTTGAGAAATAAACCACGACAAAATGATTGTATCGATAGTGCCTACAATACGCCATGTAACTCCTTTTAAAAAACTAAATTTATGCTGATAAATTTTGTCTTTTAGAAAGTACAACCAAATTCTTTCGTGAAAATAATATAAAACTATTTTGGTGAAAAATTCTGAAACCCCAATTTTTAATCCCAATAATGGATTGCCTGTGTGAAACCAAGAAATTAAAAATGTGTCAAAAGTACCTACAAATCGCCAAGATATTCCTTTGACAAAACTTCTATAATTTTTTTCTGTCATGAATAGGGTTTCATTTCTTTTAAAAACTGTAATTGACTTGCCACCACTATTCCTGCTGTTTCTACTCGCAAAATACTTTGACCCAATGAAATTTCGTTCCAAAATTTGCTTTTAGCCATTTGGATTTCTTCTTCCGTAAAATCGCCTTCGGGGCCCACCATCACATGTATTTCCTTCTCAAAATCAACATTTAAAAAACCTTGTTTTGTCCCAATGGAAGTAATATATTTTTGCGAAACCGATTCAAATGCGCTTACCGCTTCTTTAAAAGACATCGAAGGATTGAGTATAGGAAAATGCAACTTTTTGCTCTGCTTAC
>JBIILY010000133.1:0-4526 GCA_044338225.1 Chitinophagales bacterium | reverse complement strand
TTATCGGGAACGGTTCTTCAATATAATATTAAGAAAATTATAGAACTCAATTTGGATGCCGAAACCTTTGATTATGATATATTTTATATTGACCATAATACCGCTTCGAAGGAATACGATGCTTTGTTTGAAAAGAATTATGAAGTGATAGTATCGGTAGGAGGCGACGGGACCCTTCTTGAAATAGGTCAACAAATTATTGACAAACCGACAATGCTTGGTATCGTGCCCATTGGAAGTGGAAATGGATTGGCTACGCACCTAGGATATGTGCCTCGTGATATTGATGCGGCATTTGCGGCTATCAATAAGATGAAAACCTTAGAAATAGATGTAGCAAAGCTGAATAATGATTATTTTTTCAGCAATTTTGGCTATGGATTGGATGCTAAAATTGCGAAAGATTTCAAAGTTAAGAAAAAAAGAAACTTATTTGTTTACACATGGCTTACGATGCGTCATTTGTTTAATCTTAAAACACGAAAAATCAGATATGCCGTGGCAGGAAAAGAATATACTGTCAAAACAATATTGTTTAATGTATTTAATTCAAATCTTTTTGGGTATAATGTAGGATTAATTCCTTGGGCTAGTGCTTTTGATGGAAAATTGGATTTAGTATATTTGGAGAAATTTCCAATTTGGAAAATGCCTTATATCTCTTTTTGTATTTTGATAAAAAAACCAAATTGGGTTAAAGAAATGCATTATCATACTATTGATGAAATTTATATCTATAATGACAAAGAAAAGATTAATTATCAGATAGATGGCGATCCAAAAAGAACCAATGAGGATATTTCTATCAAAGTCTTGCCAAAAAAACTAAAAGTAATCGTCCCTTAGACAATGGAAGAAGTACAATATAGACGCTATTTTATTAGACTTTCTTATGAGGGAACCAATTTTTGTGGTTGGCAATTTCAAAAAAATAATGAAAGCGTTCAGGAGTCTATCGAAAAAGTATTGACATTGCTCTGCAAAACACCCCAGAAAATACTTGGATGTGGACGAACCGATGCAGGTGTTCATGCCGATGATTTTTATGCACACTGGGATTATCCTTTTGCTTTGCCCGATAAACTATTGATGAAAATGAATTCGCTACTTTCACGAAGTGTGGCTATTAAAGAAATTTTTGAAGTGCCAAAAGAAGCCCATGCCCGATTTGACGCTACCGTTCGCAAATATCATTATTTTATACATATTCACAAAAATCCATTTAAAAGATTGTACAGTTTTGAGTATTTATATCATGCGCTCAATTATGAGATGATGCAGAAAGTGGCAACTAAATTGTTGGATTTCAATGAATTTTTACCTTTGATAAAATTAGACAAAGAACACAAAAAAACAAAATGCACGCTTTATACATCGGAGCTAATACAACTCTCCGATACAGAATGGCGATATGAAGTCAGTGCCAATCGGTTTTTGCACAATATGGTTCGCCGTATAGTGGGTACCATGCTTTTGGTAGGAAGAGATAAGTTGTCTTTTGACGAATTTGTGGAAAGTATGGAAGCTCAAACCGAAATGAAATATATTCAATTAGCGCCTTCCAATGGACTCCATTTAGTAGATATCACGTATCCATTTTTATCTGAAAAACAAACAGAAATCCTATTGTAGTTTATCTTTTTTGTCAATATTACAATTTCATTTTTTCTTTACATTAAATGAAGTACTTTTGTAGATTCATGGAATCTACATTATATCAAAAAATTTTAAGAGAAATAGTACCCTTCAAAAAATGGTTTATTTTAGCAGTTGTATTAGCTGTAATTATTTCTTTTTTGGCACCTGTTCGTCCTTTTTTTATTCAATATATTATCGATCATGATATATTGAATAAAGACAAAAATGGCTTGCGTACCCATGCTATTTACCTCTTTTTATTATTGACTTTAGAGTCAATTTTACGGTATTTTTTCATTTATATTACCGCATGGTTTAGCCAAAATATTGTCCATGATATTCGAAAAAGAGTTTTTGACAAATTGACCCATATCCACGTTCAATTTTTTGACAAAACACCCATAGGGACGCTCACTACAAGAACTATCAACGATACCGAAACCATCAATGAAGTCTATTCCGAGAATTTTTTCACCATTATTTCCGATTTTCTTACCATCATTTTTGTATTAGGCATTATGCTTTATACCGATGTCAAACTGACTTTGTTATCCTTGGTTACGTTACCGTTGTTATATTGGGCTACTTATATTTTTAAAGAACGTGTAAAAGCTGTCAATCAAAAAATTCGTGATAAAATTAGCGAATTCAATGGATTTACACAAGAACATTTGTCGGGCATTAAATTGACCAAATCATTTCATGCCGAAGACCTCGAAATGGCAAAATTTGAAGCGATAAATAATGATTATACTGCATTAAATATCAAAGCAATATGGTATTACAGTTGGTTTTTTCCTGTATTGGAAACGCTTATAGCAATTAGTATAGGATTGGTAGTAGCAGGCGTATCTCTATTCAGCTTTAGCGATAGTCATTACAGTGCTGGGATGATTTCGGCTTTTATTTTGTATCTGAATATGCTTTTCAGACCTATGCGTTTTTTGGCGGATAAATTCAATCAACTCCAAATGGGTTTTGTGGCTTGTGAACGTGTGTTCAAACTCCTAGAAACCCCATCTTTGGAACAAGATAATGGTACTGAGGTATTAAATCACGTAGAAGGTAAAATTGAGTTTCAAAATGTAGAATTTAGTTATTTGCCTGAGCAGAAAATTCTACATGGCATTAGTTTTAGTATAGAAGCAGGAAAGTCATTGGCAATTGTAGGCGCTACAGGCAGTGGCAAAACCAGTATCATCAATATCCTCAATCGTTTTTATCCCATTGAAAAAGGACAAATTCTTCTCGATGATATCAATATTAATAAATATACCATTGCGTCGCTTCGAAGTCATATTGGTATGGTATTGCAAGATGTGTTTTTGTTTTCAGGGTCAATATTAGACAATATTCGCTTGGAAAACAAAGATTTTTCAAAAGAAGATGCTATGAAATTGGCGGCAGAATTGGAAATTGATGATTTCTTCAAACAGTTGCCCCAAGATTTTGATTATCAAATCATTGAGCGAGGCAATAGCTTGTCGCATGGTCAGCGTCAGGTGATTTCATTTTTTAGAGCCATTGTCAAAAACCCATCGATTCTAGTGCTAGATGAGGCTACATCCTCCATCGATTCGAATACGGAATATTATATCCAAAAATTGATTCCAAAAATCATAAAGAACAAGACTTCTATAATCATTGCTCATAGATTGTCTACGATTATGTCTGCCGATAAAATTCTAGTGCTAAACAAAGGAGAAATAGTAGGAGAAGGAACACACGAAGAATTATTGGCATCCAACGCACATTACCAAAAATATTTTACGGAATTGGAGTAAAAATCGTTTCCCCGTAGGGGCGAAAAACCCTAATGGCAGAAATCAGCGTAGGGGCGAAAAACCTTTCGCCCGATTCAATTGTCGAAGATATTGTAGGGGCGAAAAACCTTTCGCCCGATTCAACCGAGGAAAATAATGTAGGGGCGAAATACTTTTCGTCCGATATAATTGATGAAATTAATTTAGAAGCGAAAAACCTTTCGCCCGTTTTGATGATTGAACACATTTCGCCTGAAAAAAAAGATGAAATTGAAAATAAGGAGAAAAACCTTCTTTCGCTTAAAAAAAATGATGAAAATGATAATAGGGCGAAAAGTATTTCGCCCCTACGGGATGGAAATAATAATCTGCCGTTTCGTTCACCATCTAATACATTAGGTTCTATAATCCGTGGGTTCAAAATTGGTGTAACAAAATGGATGCGACAAAACACCGAAATATATGATGTTTGGCAGCGCAATTATCACGAACATATTATACGCAATCAAAAATCGCGCGAACTAATTTCCGATTATATAAAAAACAATCCTTCTAAGTGGAGCGAAGATACGTTTTATGTTTCCTAATCAATGGAATCAAATGTTAACCCTTATTCCTGCCCCTCAAATTGTCTCCAATGCCACATATTTTTAACGGTGCCATTTTCAATTTTCATGATACCCGGATTGCTTCGAATCATAGTTTTAAGAGCCGTTTCATCGGCAGAAATATAAATAAAATCACTTCCCATTTCTTTTTTCATCGTTTCGTCTTGCATTGGCAAAAGCATATAGGTTTTGATGCCTTTAGCTTTCATTTTTTTTGCAAAAGGAACGATTTTCTCTTTCAAGGCTTCACGGTTTGTTTTAGCCAATTTGCTACACACAATCCAATAGGTTACTTGCGGTTCGTTGAGCAAATCTTGCGTAATATCAGCATCTTGGTCATTTGTAAGTCTTAGATTTTTGATTGGAGCCAAAATGCCTTCATCAATTACTTTATCCAATCTATCCGCATATTGCCAAATAGTATCGGTAGGCAATTCATTGATTCCAAATTCTTTTTTCTCTCCCGTTTGCGTGTTTTTGTATATCAATATATTTTCAACAATAGCAGGTTTTTCAT
>JBIILY010000184.1:0-3682 GCA_044338225.1 Chitinophagales bacterium | reverse complement strand
GTCTTTTAGACTATATTTGATGCAATATTTGATCCGAATTATCGTTTCAAAATATATATCTTAATTTTTTAAACGCTTATAAACATGGACAGAAAAGAATTTTTATCATTATTGGGAATGGGAGGCGCATCATTAGTTGTTTCAGCTTGTCTGGGCGGTTGTAGCAAGTCAGAGAATACAACAGCACCTTCAGGAATAGATGTGAATTTAGATTTGACATCCGCTGATTATTCAGCACTAAAAACCAAAGGAAATTATGTTACTTTAACTCAAGGTGTCGTAGTTGCTTATGGATTAGACGGAAATTATTATGCGGTTCAGTTATCTTGTCCACATGGTGAAGGTGGTCGTATCCAATACAATCAAGGATTGCAAAAATTTAGATGTGATAATCATACCGATCAAAATTTCACGACAGCAGGCGTATCCAATAATGCAAGAACCGGTTCTTCCTTAAAAACCTATGCTTGCACATTGAATGGTAATTCATTGAATGTAAAAGGATAAAATCAAAATGAAAATATTATTGATTCTTGTTGCCTTATTTTTTTCATCTTCTGCTACAGTTTGGGAGAACGACTTGGATGTTGCCTTTCAAAAATCAAAAGAACAAGAAAAAGCTATTTTACTTAATTTTTCGGGTTCTGATTGGTGTATTCCATGTCAAAAACTTAAAAAAGGTTTGTTGTCAAATGAACAATTTGTTACTTACGCTTCTGAAAATTTAATTTTAGTAAATTTAGATTTTCCAATGAAAAATAAAGGAGAAAATAAAGAATATACTGCCAAAAAAGATAATTGGTCTGAGAAATACAATCCTAATGGTCATTTTCCACTCACTATTTTAATAGATAAAAATGGCAAAGTTTTGAAGAAATGGACAGGAAATATTACTTTGCCTGTAGATTCATTTATAAAACAAATCAATAGTGCTCAATAAGCCATAGTGTTTTGAAAATATATAGTAGAAGTGTTTTATTAATGGGCAATCAATTTCATATTGGTGCTGTATGTGATCATGAGAAATTAGGTCAAAATGCTATAGACGAAGCCATTCAAGAGATTAAAAGGATAGAGGAGAAGCTTTCTACTTATAAAGAAAATAGCGAAACTAATTTAATCAATAAAAATGCAGGAGTAGCGCCCGTTGAGGTGTCTGAAGAAACCATAGCATTGATAGAGCGTTCTATAAAAATTTCAGCATTGACACAAGGCGCATTTGACATTACGTATGGTGGTTTGGATAAGAAATTTTGGAATTTTGATAAGGAAATGAAAGAATTGCCCAATATCGAAGATGCAAAAAAAGCGGTTTCATTGATCAATTATAGAAATATTGAGATTAATAAATCAGATGCTACCGTATTTTTAAAAGAAAAAGGCATGCGTATTGGATTTGGTGGAATAGGGAAAGGCTATGCGGCGGATATGGCCAAAAAGGTCATGATTTCCATGGGTATACAAAGTGGAGTGGTTAATGCTTCGGGTGATATGACGGTATGGGGACTCAAACCCAAAGGCGAAAAATGGTCTATTGGCATAGCGCATCCAAACTACCAACATGCGTTTTTTTCCAAGATGGAAATTACAAATCATTCGGTAGCTACCTCGGGGAATTATGAGAAATATGTGATGATTGGAGGTAAAAGATATTCGCATACGATAGACCCCAAAACGGGAATGCCTATAAAAGGAATTAAAAGTATTACTACTGTTTGCCCTTTTGCCGAGTTTGCCGATGCTATTGCCACGCCTATCATGGTGATGGGAATAGAAAAAGGATTGAATTTGGTCAATCAAATTAATGGACTGGAATGTATTATTTTTGATGATAACGATAAAATATACGTATCCAACAATATAATTTTAAAAAAATAAAAATGAAAAAACTATTTTTAATGATCTTATTTTTGGGAGCAATGAACATGATAACTTCTTGCGCCAAGGTGCTACCGCATCAAAGAGTCTATTTGAATCAATCCGATATGGAATTGAGCTCAAAATCTATTGATAAATCCGAAATGAATTTTGAATCCTACCGTGAAGGCGCTTCGGGTGCCAATGGAGGAAAAGTTGGTGGCGGTTGTGGTTGTAATTAATTAGTTATAGAAAAAAGAGATTCTTATGAAAAAAATATCCTTACAAATTTTTGCATTTTTTATATCCATTTTGAGTGTTTGGGGACAAGAAAATACTGAGTCAAATGAAAGTAATTATGAAAAACGAAATTTGAAAATAGAAGAAGTTAATATTTTGGGAAGTTATTATACACAAGATGGCAATAATTCGGGTGTTACAGGCGGTATTGGTACCGAAAAACTGACGGATTTTTCCTCTTCAATAGACATCAAAATGGTAAAACCTACTGCAAAAGGGAATAAACATCTTTTTGGCGTGAATGTAGGGGTGGATTATTATACTTCGGCTTCTTCGGACAATATTGATCCGTTGTTAGTTACATCGCCTTCTTATAGCGATACACGCGTTTATCCTACGTTGTCTTATGCCTTTGAAAATACGAACAACAATTCTGTCATTGGGGGGAATGTTTCATTTTCAAGTGAATTTGATTATATTTCAAGAGGTGGCCAACTTAATTATAGCAAGGCTTTTAACAAAAAACAAACCGAATGGGTAGCTAAATTAAATGTGTTTTTTGATGAGTTGCAAGAAATTAAGCCCTATGAGCTCAGAGATAGCGGCAAAACCCGAAATTATCAAACTAAAACCCGAAATACCTTTAATCTATCTAATGCTATCCATCAGACGATTAATTCTAGGATTCAAATGGCATTGATTTTGGATATCGCCTATCAAAATGGATATTTGAGTACGCCGTTTAATCGTTTTTATACAAAAGGAGCTTCGGCGGCGGTCCTGGAAGTATTACCCGATTCAAGAATAAAGGTACCTGTAGGATTGCGAGGCAATATTTTCTTGAGCGATAAGTTTATTTTGAGAAATTTTTATCGTTTTTATTGGGATGATTGGGGTGTGGTGTCCAATACCTTCCAGACAGAGTTGAATGCTAAAGTAAATAATACCTTTACGTTATCTCCTTCGGTGCGATTGTATCAGCAAACAGGAAGTAAATATTTTCATGAAAAAAATGAATTAACACAGCTAGCGGACTTCCGAACGAGCGACTTTGATTTATCCAACTTTCAGTCAATTTTTGCTGGTTTAGGCTTGAAAATCCAACCCAAAAATGGCATTATTTCACCCTTGTTTCATTCGATAGAACTTAAATACGGATATTACGCTCGTACCAATGGATTGAATGCTCATTTGGTCAGTGCGAATATAAAAATTAAGTAGCGTATAGAGTTAAGGAAGATTTTTTGACTTTAACATCTAAATCAAAAGTCTATTTATTCACTTTCATTTCAGTTTTTTGAAGCTATTTCTGTTGCAAATTCCGAAATTTGGAACTATCCGCTAGTATCTCTTTTTGAAAATACCGTCATTATATCCAAAGAGTTTTTTAAATTTGGAGCTAATCCCGCTATACGCTTCTATCTCTTCCGCTTCGCTCCAGAGGATATTCGCTTCTATCGGGGCTAAAAAGAAAGTAGTTTTTTTTAAAAAATTATTATCTTTGTTTCAGAAAATATCAAAACAAAACTATTATGATTAACTTTACTTTTTTGATTTTAATTAAAGTGTTATCAAATTAAAATGA
>JBIILY010000132.1:0-4543 GCA_044338225.1 Chitinophagales bacterium | reverse complement strand
GTAGATGAAGAATACGGAGGACTTTTAGTTAATGGACAAAGAACTGACAATAAAACAATGTTGTATCATTTTATGGTTGCAACAACAGACTCTTGTGTTTATAAAACAACCTGGCAAGTTGTAAAAAAGTAATAACTACCCGATATAACAGAGGTTCCCCAAAATGGCGGGTCCGTCTTTTTGGGAAATTTTTGCTTTGCAGGAAATATGTGTATATCTGACACCGCCACTTCGGGATGCCTCGGGAAGTTAGCTGATAAAATACAATGAAAACAAATCAAGCCTAACAAAATACTATGAAAGCAAAACAAAAAACCTTATTTTCTTGAAAACCTTAAAATAATCACAACTTTTATGAAAAAACTAATTTTATTATCTATATTATCTATTTTGATGATAGGATGCTCAAAAGAAGAAGAGAATATCGACTATGCAAAGCAAGTGGTTGGAAAATATAAAACCAAATCATTAAATTCAAATGGCACATTTGCAACAATTCCAGATAATGTAGAAGCCTATCACGTCATTTCATATAGGTCATTTAATAAAGTAGATTTGTTACAAGATTTTCCAAATGGAAGATCAAGTCTTTATAATATCGATGTTTCTAAGAATAATTTATCTAGTACATTATCAGATAGTAAATTTGTTGGGTCTGTCAATGGTAATACGTTGACATTTACCCTTACAATGTATACTGGAGAATATGTTTCATGCATGTCAGTGAAGTAATAATGATAATTCTATAATGATATTCTTTGACTAATCTGTTATCTAACTTCTATAATCTTTCATCTAAAAGAACAAATACACAGCCGCACCTCCCAAAAATCCTAGTAAAGCAGGGAATGAAATATGTTTTACATACCACATAAATTCTATTTTCTCACTATTCATAATAGCTACTCCTGCTGCAGATCCTATGACCAACATGCTGCCGCCTGTTCCTACTGTGTAGGCTAGAAAAAGCCAAAAATTATGATCTGTCGGATATGTGTCCAGTCCATACATCCCCTGAATAGCCGCAAGAATAGGCACATTATCAAAAATAGATGAAATCAAACCAATAAGCATTGAAAAAGCATACGTATTTGGAATATTATGGTTGGCTACATGCGCTAGTTCTGTGAGAATACCACCCGTTTGCAATGCAGCAACGGCAAGCAAAATGCCAAGAAAAAACAACAAGCTGGGAATATCCAATTTTTCCAAAGCCCTATAAATAGATTTGCTTTCTTTTTCCTCACTTTCTTTGCGAATATGAACAATTTCACTGATCATCCAGTAAAAGCCTACACAAAAAAGCATGCCTACAAAAGGTGGTAAATGAGTCCAAATTTTAATAATAGGGACAAGTATTAGCATCAAAACCCCAATGATAAACATAAAATTGCGTTCTTTGATGTTCTGGATTTGTTTGGAGATTTGAAAATTTACAGTTCCTTTGAAATGTCGAACTAGTATGAAAAACGGGATCAATAATCCTACAAGACTAGGAATAAATACGCTTTTCATGACCCCAAAAGCCGTTATTCGATTGCTAATCCAAAGCATAGTCGTCGTTACATCGCCCAACGGAGACCATGCGCCGCCTGCATTTGCCGCTATGATAATCAAGCCTGCTGCGAGTAATTTTTCGTTTCGTTCTTCAAAGATTTTTCGACTCATGGAAGACATAATGATAGCGGTAGTAAGATTGTCCAAAAATGCAGAAAGGAAAAAACTGATAAAACATAGAGCCGCCAAAAGATATTTTTTGTTTTTAAATGTTAGATTTTCGAGCACTAAATCAAAGCCATTGTTCAAATCGATGATTTCAACGATAGTCATAGCACCCATCAAAAAGAATATAATACCTGCAATTTCTTCAATATGATGTAATAAATGACTTTGAACCATCTCATTTTGTTGATGAAGTATGGCTAATACAATCCACAGCAACCCTCCCAATGTCAAGGCTACCGAAGATTTGTCATGCGCTATTTTCTCTTCAAAAATAATGAGGACATAGCCGATTATAAAAAGGAAGGATAAAGCAATAATCATATAATTTGAAATCAGTTGTGAAAAAAAAAGTAGTTTTACCACTTACAAATTTAGCAAAATTTTAGTAAAAAATGGTATTAATCGTAGATAGTGGGAGCACCAAGTCGCATTGGGCTTATTATAAGGAAGAAAATTTGCATGTATTTGAAACTAAGGGAATGAGTCCTTATTTTGTAGATAGTGACTTTGTGTTTGAAGAGCTTAATCAATCGGAAGCTAAAGATTGGAAAGAGTTAGTAACCGCCATTCATTTTTATGGAACAGGTTGCTCACACGAAAAAATGAATGAAAAACTTAAAACTATTTTTAAAAATTATTATGTCAATGCACATCAAGTTGAAGTGAAACATGATATGATGGCGGCATGCATAGCATTATTTGGTCATGAAGAGGGTATTGCATGTATTTTAGGAACAGGGTCCAATTCTTGTGTATATAATGGGAAAGAAATTACAGCAAATATTCCTGCCCCAGGATTTGTGCTAGGCGATGAGGCGGGCGGTGCTTTTTTAGGAAAATCACTTTTGCGAGCCTTTATATACAAAAAATTATCGCCACAAATCATGACTTATCTCCAAGAAGAAATGAAATTGAAGGAAGTAGAAATTTATGAAAACATTTATTCAAAACCACAAGCAAATCGTTATTTGGCAAGTTTTGCCCCTATTTTACATCGGTTCAAATCGGATGTAAGTATTCAAGAAATACTCCATAGTGCATTTGACGAGTTTATTAAATATCACATCCTAGATTATCCACAGTATAAAGAATTGCCAATAGCCGCGGTAGGTTCGGTAGCCTATTATTTTCAGGATGATTTTGATTATACATTGAAAAAGTATGGTTTAAAATTATCACACGTGGAGAAAGAGCCTATCGTTGCATTGGCAAAATATCATCGGAAATAAATTATTAAAATTAATTTTGTAAAAAATTTAAAGCTAAAATAAAAAAATATGAGGTTTACTATATCTACTAAAATTGCAAATAATATCTTTGCTTTTGTTATGTTTGTCTTTGGGATGATGCATCTTTTTGGTTCAGGACAAATGAGTTCGATTGTGCCTTTGCCTTTTCAACGGTTTTGGGTGTTTTTTACAGGTTTTGCACTTATTGCTTATGCTGTTTCGGTATTTATAAACCATAAGTGGAGTCAGATTGCAGGATATTTATTGGCCTTGATGTTAGTTGTATTTGTTGTTTCGGTGCATCTACCTGCTATCATTCGCCATGAATTATTTAGCGAACTGAGTGTAATTATGGCTTTGAAAGATATAGCATTGGCTGCTGCGGCTATAAGTATAGCCAATCAATCAAAAAGTTAAATCTTATATCCCAAAGTTTTAAGCATGTCTTTCGTCTTTTGTACATAGTCCCCTTGAAGCACGATTTCAAAGTCTTTTACGGTGCCGCCTACCCCCAATTTTGTTTTTAATTTTTTAGATAAATCTTCCAAATCTTCTAGTTTTCCTTGAAAATTATTGACAATTGTTACTTTTTTTCCTGCACGGTTTTTGGTGTCTAAGATTACTCTTAGTCTTTGTTTGTCTACACTAAGCGTTTCGGTGGTATCTTCTTCAAAAACGTATTCAAAATCTTTATTGGTAGAATACACCACATTGCGGATGTCGTTTTTTTTGCTCATAATTATTTTTCTAGAAAATTCATTACTTTTTCTTTTAGCTGAAAATAAGCTACTTCTATATCATCATTGATGATTTTATGGTCAAAGAAATTTTCAAATTTCATCTCATCTTTTGCTTTATTTACTCTGGTTTGAATCTTATCTTCTGTCTCGGTTTTTCGTCCGCGCAGTCTTTTTTCCAATGTCTCAAAATTGGGCGGAGCAATGAAAATAGACAATATATCTTGACAAAGCAACTTTTTGATTTTCAATGCACCCATGATATCTATATCAAAAACCGCAACTTGGTTTTTCTTCCATATTTTCTCCACTTCGCTTTTCAATGTACCATATTTAGTGCCATTGTATACCTCTTCCCATTCGAGGAAATCTTCCTTTTTGATTTTATCTTCAAAGGCAGCGTTATCTATAAAAAAATAATCTTTTCCATCTTCTTCACTTATCCTAGGCGAGCGCGTAGTAGCCGATACCGAAAATTTAAAATTTGGAAATTCGTCCAAAAGCATTTTTACCAAAGTAGTTTTGCCGGCACCAGACGGAGCGGTAATGAGAATGGATTTATTTTTCATGAAATCAATATTTACAAAATAGGATTATGGTTTTTGATTATGTACTGCAAATTTAATAAAAAATACTTTAAAAGTCGTCTTTTTGACATCAATTTTATTTATCCCTTTTTGAAATCCAAAAATTATTAATGCCTTCTCCTATGATTAATTGAATTTTTTCTTCCTGAACCAATTCTAGAATCGCCAAAAAATGATATATGGCATGGATTCTATTTTCTATTGCATCAAAAAGTCGTTCAAAATCTACTTTTTCTTTTTCGCCTAATTTGTTTAGAATTAATTC
>JBIILY010000131.1:0-4550 GCA_044338225.1 Chitinophagales bacterium | reverse complement strand
CAATCAGATTAGCCAGTTTTTATTCAATGGTTCGGTAAATCTCAATTGTACCTATACGTACAAGCCTTGGGATACCAAATTCACTTTTTTATCCAAATTTTATACAACGAATACTATTTCTGTCTTGAATATTACAAATAATAAGGTAGAAACAACTGAGATTCCAAGCTATGTTATGACCGATTTCAATGCATCTCGTACCTTTTTTGACAAGAAATTATCCGTAACCGTAGGGGTTAAAAATTTATTCAATATCAAAAATTTGAGTGTTTTGGGATATAATGGAAACTTTCACAGTGCCGCAGGATCCAATGACGTAAACTTTTTATGGGGACGTTCTATTTTTACTACGATAAACTTAAATTTAAGCAAATGAAAATGAAATTTAGCATATTGTTTTTTATTGTTTTTTCTTTTACCTCTTGTGTCAAAGTTATCGATGGCCCAATAAATGTGCCTATACCTAGTTTTACTTCGGTAGAGATACCATTAACAAAGAATTACAGCCAAAAAGTATATTACAATCTAGCTACAAAATCTATTGTAAAAACGACCAATTCGTTGAGCTGGGATATCGCATTTACTAGCGATTTG
This sequence comes from Chitinophagales bacterium, assembly GCA_044338225.1. Lineage (GTDB taxonomy): Bacteria > Bacteroidota > Bacteroidia > Chitinophagales > JADJOU01 > CHPMRC01. Next base: position 3,956 of record JBIILY010000131.1, on the reverse strand, counting down.
ACTCGAAAAAGCAAAGTGATTTTAAATTATGCATTTGGGGATATTTGCAAAGGCATGAATACAACAAATAACAATTTTAATACAACCTATACCAATAATTTTATTGAAGCGAATGCGCTTAAATTTAAATATGCCAATCAATATGAATTAAATTCTAATTTGTTTGATAACTCGCTTTCGTATTTTAATAATGAATTATCATCCAATCAAAATGTATTCATCGTGGTATTAGAACCAGGTAGAGTACGAAAAATTCAGATACTTGAATATACCAATACCAAAGTTGTTTTTAGACATGGAAATACTGATAATACCGATACAGTTACGGTTACAATGACTCTTAATCCAAACAATAATTACAATTATTATTCTTTTAAAAATAAAGATTTTGTGTTGGTAGAACCTGCCAATAATACTTCTTGGGATATAGAATTTACAAAATATACCACGTTATTGACCGAATTTAATAGTACTAAATATTATGGGGTTACAGGTGCTATTTTCAATCCTGGAAAGAAATTTCAATATACTTTTTTAGAAAATATAAACATTAATGATGTCGATTTAGCAAAAGCATCTAGCCTATCTTTAAAAACAGATTTGCTGGGAATAGGTTATAGCTGGAAAAAATTTAGTAGCCCTACAAATGATGGGTTTTATGCTATAGAGCCTAGAACGTATATTGTCAAAGATAGTTCCAAATACTATACGATTCAATTTACAGAATTTTCAAAATTAATTGGAGGCACTACAGAAAAAGGCTATCCTCAATTTTTACAAAATAATTTATAATATAAAATCATAAAAACTATGTCGAATAAAGAGCAATTTATTTCGGAAATGCAAGCGGGATATACGTTCAAGGGAGAAAGTATCCTAATGGGATTGGGCAAATTGGATGATGAAATTCAGAATGATGCCAAAATTTATGCTCCTTTGAAAATGTTTAATAGACACGGATTGATAGCAGGTGCTACAGGAACGGGTAAAACGATTACATTGCAATCGGTTACTGAAAGTTTGTCCAAAGCTGGGGTTCCATCCTTGATCATGGACGTAAAAGGCGATTTGAGCGGAATAGCCATGGCAGGAAGTACCAATTCGAGAGTGGAAGAGCGCAATGCTTTGATGGGAATAGATAATAATTATGATGGAAATCCTGCGGAAATGCTCAGTATCAGTAATGAAAAAGGCGTTCCTATGCGTGCTACGGTTAGCGAGTTTGGTCCAGTTTTGTTTTCAAAAGTTTTGGGACTCAATGATACACAAGAAGGTGTCATGTCTATGATTTTCAAATATTGTGATGATAAAAATTTGCCTTTATTGGATTTGAAAGATATTAAACAAATATTGATAAGTGCCAATGAAGAATTAAAGCCTGAATTGACCAAATTATATGGTTCATTTTCGCCTGCCACTTTGGGGACTATTCAACGAAAAATCATTGAATTGGAACAACAAGGCGCCGAAAAATTCTTTGGAGAAAAATCATTTGAAGTTGCAGACTTGATTCGAAAAATAGATGGAAAAGGCGTGGTTTCTTGTTTCCGTTTGGCGGATATTCAGGATAAACCTAAGTTGTTTTCTACCTTTATGCTTTGTCTTTTGGCGGAAATTTATAATTCATTTGAAGAAATTGGAGATCCCGATAAACCCAAATTAGTAATTTTTATAGATGAAGCGCATTTAATCTTTGAAGAAGCTACCACGGCATTGAAAAAACAATTGGAAGCTACTATCAAATTAATTCGTTCAAAAGGCGTAGGTATATTTTTTATTACACAAAATCCTGCCGATATTCCAGAAGCTATTTTGGGACAATTGGGGATGAAAATTCAGCATGCGTTGCGTGCATTTACCGCCAAAGATCAAGACTCTATCCGAAAAGCTGCCGAAAATTTCCCTATGTCCGATTATTATAAAATCGATAAGACATTGATCAGTATGGGGATTGGAGAGGCCTTGTTTACTTCGTTGAACGAAAAAGGAATTCCTACGCCCTTGGTTCATACCTATATGAAACCGCCTTTGAGCCGTATTGGTGTATTGACCCCTGCCGAATTGGATGGTTTAATTGCTAATTCAGAAATTAAAGCCAAATATAGCGAAGTGGTAGACAGAGAAAGTGCTTATGAACTATTGAATAAGAAAATCGAAAATGCTACGGTAGAAGCTGGAGAAGCGACGGCTACAAGTTCATCTGCAGAAAAAGAAGAAGAAGGTGGCGGATTTTTTGATGCCATTGGCGATGCAATTAATAGCCCTGTAGGAAAAATGATTACCAAAGAAGTTACTCGCGGTCTACTTGGTGTTTTAGGCTTGAAAGGCACTACTACTCGAAGAAGAACGGGCTTATTCGGGTAAGATACACTTTCGATTTCTTATTGAAATATAAACAAGAAGCATGGATAAAGAAATTATCCTTATTTTTGTACGTTTATTTTTTATAAAATTAAATAGTTCTAATGAATAAATACATTTTGTTTTAAATAAAAATAGGTTAACCTTAAATAATATATATTGTGGCGTTAAATAAAGATTTCAAAGTAGCAATTTTAGCTATTGTTTCAATCATAATCATGGTTTTGACTTATCAATTTATGCGTGGTACATTGATGCATAATGCCGAACCAATTTACTCTTCTTATTTCACCAATGTAACGAGTTTGAAAAAATCCGATAAGGTTTATTTGAATGGCGTGCAGGTAGGGGTTATCAAAAATATTGATTTTGCAGATATCAAAGATCCCAATAAAATTAAAGTAGATTTTTCTATAAATCCCAATTTACAAATTCCAAAAAACTCGGTTATTGAAATTATTAGCTACAGTTTGATGGGAAATAAAGGATTGAAAATCAATATGGGAAATGGTGCTTTTGCCAAAGCGGGCGATTTGTTTCAAGGATTGAATGAAAAAGGTATGTTTGAAGGAATTACCGAAAATATAGGGCCTCTTGCCGATCAGTCTAATATTATGATACAAAATGTGAATACCCTGTTTGATAGAAAACAACGTGAAAATTTGTATGTAACTATTGGAGAATTGAACAAAACCTTGGCCGCATTGCAGACAATGGTGAACTCAAATCAACATGCTATTAATGGTACGCTAGGAAATGTAGAAAAACTGACGCACGCTTTAGCGGTAAAACAAAATGATATTGCTCAAATTATTTCTAATACCAAAGAAATGACCTCGCAGATGAAAAATGCCGATTTGTCCAAATCGATGAATAAAATGAATCAATCCATGGACGAGCTCAATAAATTGATGGCTGATATCAACAAAGGAAAAGGTTCGTTGGGAAAATTGATGAAAGATGAAGAATTGTACAATAAATTGACGAGTACTTCAAAAAGTGCCGACGAATTGCTCAAGGATATGAAAGAAAATCCTAAGCGATATGTGCATTTCTCTGTATTTGGCGGCAAAAAGTAATCTTGAAAATACACAACTTTGCTTATGAAAACTAAAATTGGAATACTTTTTGGTGTTTTATTTTTTTGTGTTTCAAAAATAGTCTCGCAGGAAACCGCTCAAGTAGAAATTTTGTGGAGCGATGAAGCCATACTCGAATTTGTAGAAAATAATCCCGTAAAAAGACTTATCGGACATGTCAAATTGAGACACAAAGGTACCTTGTTTTTTTGTGACAAAGCCAATATCTATCATACAAATAATGTAGATGCCGAGGGAAGTATAAGAATAATTCGCCCTTCGGGAACTACGATTACAGGCAATTTTTTATACTATTATAGCGATCAAAAATTAGCGTTGATTCGAGAAAATGTAGTGCTCACCGATAAAAAATCAAAGCTCTACACGCCCGATATGACGTATGACATGAATATCGAAACCGCCTATTTTACCAATGGAGGCAAGGTAATCAATGATTCTACCACTATTACTTCCAAGCACGGAACGTATTATCCCAAAACCAATCAGGCTTTTTTT
>JBIILY010000130.1:0-4589 GCA_044338225.1 Chitinophagales bacterium | reverse complement strand
ATATCTTAAAAAATAACGACTTCTATTAATGATAATATTCAACCCAAAAAAAAAGTCCAAAGATTTCTCTTTGGACTTTCGATATTAGCTTTCGAAGCTTCTTACAACTTTTTCTCTGTAAGCTGCTTTGGTAATTCTATTTCTTTCTCTAACAGATTTTTTGATGAAAGCCGTACGACTTCTCAATTCTTTAATAACGCCTGTTTGATCAAATTTTTTCTTATATTTTTTGAGTGCCTTTTCTATAGAATCAGAATCTCTTGTATCAATAATTAACATAAAAACATATACCTCCTTTTTTTAGCGACTGCAAATATAGTGCTTTTTTTATTTTTCGTTTAATATTTCTCTCGAAATCACCAATTTCTGAATTTCAGAAGTCCCCTCTCCTATTGTACACAATTTAGCATCTCTATAATGCTTCTCTACAGGGAATTCTTTGATATATCCATATCCACCAAATATCTGCACCGCTTCATTAGCTACTTTACAAGCGATTTCACTAGCGTAGTATTTAGCTATAGCCGATTCTTTGGTTACTTTCTTGCCATTATTTTTCAAATAAGCCGATTGGTAAATCAATAATTCTGCGGCTTCTATTTGTGTAGCCATATCTGCCAATTTGAATGCAATAGCTTGCTTATCAGCTATTGGACGACCAAACTGCTCACGCTCTTTGCTATATTTTACAGCCGCTTCAAAAGCACCTCTGGCTATTCCCAAACTCAAGGCAGCAATAGAAATTCTACCGCCATCCAATATTTTCATAGCTTGAATAAATCCATCGCCTTCTTTGCCCAAAACCGCATCTTCGCTTACTCTACAGTTTTCAAAGATAACCTCAGCGGTTTCGGATGCACGCATGCCTAGTTTATCTTCTTTTTTACCTGCTTTCAAGCCTGGATTGCCTCTTTCTACGATAAACGTAGTCATTCCTCTACTATCCAGTAAATCTCCCGTACGAGCTATTACTACCACTACATCACCTGTTTTACCATGTGTGATGAATGTTTTTTGGCCATTGATAACCCATTCGTTGCCTTCTTTTTTGGCAGTACACATCATTCGCATAGCGTCGGACCCTGTGTTTGGTTCGGTCAATGCCCAAGCACCAATAAATTCGCCACTAGCTAATTTGGGAGAATATTTTCTACGTTGTTCTTCGTTTCCAAAAGTAAATAAGTGCATAGAACACAACGAATTGTGTGCCGCATAGCTCAATCCTATCGAACCGCATACTTTTGCCAATTCTTCAATAGCAATAACATACTCGTCATAAGACATGCCTGCGCCTCCATATTCTTCGGGAATCAACATACCCATAAGTCCCATTTCTCCTAATTTTTCAAAAATGTGTCTAGGAAATTCTTGACTTTCGTCCCATACTCTATAGTGTGGCAACACTTCTTTTTTAGCAAATTCTCTTACCGAATCTCTAATCATAGCTTGTTGCTCTGTATAACTAAAATTCATATCGTTTAATTTTTTTGGTTTGCAAATATACAGATTATGGAAAAAAAAGGTTGATATATCTTTTTTATTAAAGTAGATTATAGATGTTAGAGATTAGACATTAGATATTAGTGATTAGTAATTTGAAAAAATCCTCGTCTTCCTATCCCATTAGAGGGGAATGAATACTCAACGGCTGTTATGTGGGTATTTAAAACAACCTGGTTCATGCGCCATAAAAAAATTAATTGGATAGCTCTTCTTTTCGATTGGCTTTTTCTACACTGGCTACCACTCCAATACTCAATTCATAGAGCAATACCAATGGCATAGCAACCATTAACTGACTCACTACATCGGGCGATGGCGTAATAGCTCCTGCTACAATCAAAATGACGACATAAAGATGTCTTCTGTAGGTAGACAAAAAGGATGAGGTGACAATGCCTACTTTTGCCATAAAATACATCAAAACAGGCAATTCAAACATGATGCCACTCCATAGAACCGTTGTGCTTAGGTTCTCAAAATAATTGGATATATTGGGCATATTCGTAATGGTTTCGCTGACTTTGTATTGAGTCATAAAAAGAAAGGAAATAGGAAAAATCAAAAAATAACCAAACGCAATGCCAATAAAAAACAAGATGAATCCAAAACTGAGAAGGATTTGAGCATATTTTTTTTCGCTATCTCTCAAGGCTGGACTTATAAAACGCCATATTTCCCAAAAAAAATAGGGTGCTGAACCCATAATTCCCAATGTAAAGGCGGTCTTGATATGCAGATAAAATTGACCCGCAATTTCGGTATTGATGAGCTTAATATCTAGCTTGTCAATACAAAAATCATTGGATAACTTACAGAAAAATTTATAACTCCAAAAATCGGCATTCAGGGGACCAAAAAGAATTTCATTAAATACAAATCCACTGAAAACAAAGATAATAATAGTAAGAAGTATCGTAAAGATAATAGCACGTACTACATGCCATCGCAATTCTTCAATATGGTCAAAAAAGCCCATGTCCTTCATCTTCTATTGCGTTTTTGAATTTTAAATGATTGGTTTCTTGTCCAATGCGCCTTTCAAGGCATTGATTACATCTATTTCTGATGCGTCAAAACCTCTAATCTCGGCTAAATGACAACTCAATAAATCGGCATAATGAATTTGATAAAAGCTTTGCTCTATTCTGTTTTTACCTTTTGAGTTGATATTAAAGATATGCGGTGTATATTTTTTCAATACTTCTTCATTCAAAAGCTTGCGTTCTTTATTTCGCTCATAATCGCTGGCGTTATTCAAGAACAATACGGCTAAATTATGATTTTCATCTCTCCAGCCTACCATTTCATTATGATTCATTTCTGGAATAACATGATGCCAACAAAGCATTTTTGAATTTTCATTTATCTGCTGACGATATCGAACCGCTACGCCTTCAAAATTTTCTTCACAATATATTATAGGCATTTTATCACTGATTTTTACCGCTAATTCTTTTGTGATTTTATCTAGTTTCGCTTGTTCTTTTTCAAGTAAAGCAATGGATTTAAAGATTTCTTTTGATATTTTTTGAGGAATAATTTTATAAAAACTCAAAACATGAGCTAATTGAACCACAGAATATCCTAGACAACTTCTCGGTGGCATGCCTCCGTCAATTTGAATATAATCTAGCTTCTTCTTTTTGCAAAAATCAATCATCTTGCCTCCACTACTTATACACACAATGGGTGCCCCTAATTCATAAGCTTTGTGAAGTACGTTTATGGTTTCTTCGGTATTGCCACTATATGAACAACAAATAACCAACGTATTTTGATTGACAAATTTAGGTAAAAAGTATCCTTTATTAATTAATATTGGTTTTTTGGCACTATCTATAGAAAAATTATTGATAATAGTAGCTCCAATTCCACTACCTCCAAGCCCTGAAATCAATACATTTCGGATTCCATTTTTTTGAGATAATGTAGATTTTTCAGCTATCTCAAAAGCTCTTTTTAATTGAATTGGAAAATTCAAAACCAATTCTCTCATCGTTTTCGACATAATTTATTATTTTAGCGGCCACAAATATACGAAAATTTTGACAAAATGGCCTCACATAACGAAATTGGTAAAAAAGGAGAAGCAATAGCCAAAGATTATTTGGCAGGAAATAAATATGCTATTCTGTATCAAAATTATAGAATTGCACCTTATGAATTTGATTTTATATGTAGAAATCAAAAAAAACAACTCATCTTTGTAGAGGTTAAAACGCTACAAGGAAATGGCTATCCAGAGGAAATGGTTACCAAAAGCAAAGAGCGATTTCTGACCGAAGGCGCTATCCAGTTCAAAGAGAAGTTTCATTTAAATGAAGAACATTTTTTTGAAATTATTGCTATTAATATTTTTAAAGACCAAACACACAAAATTCACCATATTTACGACGCTTTTTTCTAAATCTTAATTCCTAATTTGAAAAAAATAATTCTACTTTCGGACACACACAGCTTTTGCGAAAAAACATTAGAACCCCATCTAGCAATGGCCGATGAAATATGGCATGCAGGCGATTGGGGCTCTATTGAAGTGGTGCAATGGTTACAATCATTTGGAAAGATTCTCCGTGGAGTATATGGCAATATTGATGGGACTGAAATTAGAATCCAATTTCCAGAAGACAATCATTTTCACCTTGAAGGATTCAAAATTTGGATGACACATATTGGAGGTTATCCAGGAAAATATGCGTCAAGAGTTAGGGATTTAATGCCGCATCACAATCCTAACCTCTTTATCTGCGGTCATTCGCACATTCTCAAAGTACAAGAAGATAAGAAGTATAATTTGTGGAGTATCAACCCCGGCGCTTGCGGTCGTGAAGGATTTCATGTAGTCAAAACCGCTTTGAAATTCACCCTAGATGATGCGAAACTTCAACATTTTGAAATAATCGATTTGGGTAAACGAGCCAAAATATAAAAAAATGAGTCTAAAAATAGGAATAACAGGCGGAATAGGAAGTGGCAAAAGCACGATTCTTAAAATGTTTTTAGAATTAGGAGGCGTAGCATATTATGCCGATATGCGTGCCAAAGAACTTATAAATACGAGTCCTGAAATAAAACAACAAATCGTT
>JBIILY010000129.1:0-4590 GCA_044338225.1 Chitinophagales bacterium | reverse complement strand
TATCTCTAAAGGCTCTCCCGAACTGATGACAATATTGAGTCGATTGGGAAGCGGACGAAAGGATTTTGGCAGAGATAAATACGTATTTTTCCCCATCAATACGGTCTTTCCCTGCGTCAATTTTTTGAAATATTGCATATCGGCTTTTTGACGCCAAAGCAATTTATTGTCTTTTCCTATAGCAAGATTCTTGGCAAAAGCAACGACAATAGAAAAAGACATAATCTGTATTTATTTATTATTTCAAAACTAGTAATCCTACAAAAATAGTGGATTATTTTCAATGTGAAATTTTATTTTCACCAAAATTTATGTACCTTTGTGGGTTCAGTAAAAAACGATATAGCAATCATAAAAGCATGCAAGAAATAATCATAAAAGGAGCTCGAACCCATAATCTAAAGAATATTGATTTGACGCTTCCCAAAAAGAAACTCATTGTAGTGACAGGCGTTTCGGGCAGTGGAAAATCATCCTTGAGCATAGATACCATCTATGCCGAAGGACAAAGAAGATATATTGAGAGCTTGAGTAGCTACGCCCGTCAATTTCTCAGCAGAATGAACAAACCCGACGTGGATTATATCAAGGGATTGTGCCCAGCAATCGCATTGGAACAAAAAGTAGCAGGTGGCAATAACCGCAGTACCGTAGGCACTTTGACTGAGATATACGAATACCTGCGACTGCTTTACGCACGTGTAGGCACAACGTATTCGCCCAAAACAGGCAAAAAAGTACAGAAAGATGAAGTAGTAGATGTAGTTAATTATATCTTGAATTTGGACAAAACGGCTACTTATTTTATAGGATTTGAAATCAAAAGCACAAAAAATGCCGAAAGTCAACTGAATGTTTTACTAAACAAAGGTTTTAATAGGCTTTGGGATGGCAAAAAATTCATCAAAATAGAAGATTTGCTGGATAGCGGCGAGAAATGGAAAACAATCTATGTGGTGGTAAAACGATTTTCCGTTCCTGAGACGATTGAAAATGCCTTTGTCAACGAAATTTCGGATAGTGTACAAACGGCCTTTGAAGAAAATCAGTTTGAATGCGAAGTTATCAATACTGCCGATAACACCAATCATTTGTTCAACAATAAATTTGAAGCAGACGGCATTACTTTTGAACAGCCCTCGCCTCAATTTTTCAATTTTAACAATTCCTACGGAGCTTGTCCTAACTGCGAAGGGATGGGAAATATCTTGGGCATAGATGAAGATTTGGTCATTCCAGACAAAACTCGAAGCTTCTACGAAGAAATGGTAGCGCCGTGGCGAAGTGAAAAAATGAAAGTGTATTACACCCAGTTTTTGAATAAAGCCGAAAGCAATAAATTCCCCATTCATAGGCCTTATGTTGATTTGAGCGAAAAAGAAAAAACCTTGTTGTGGGAGGGAAATAAAACTACGCAAGGCATCCATCAGTTTTTTGAAATGGTGCAAGAAAATAACTATAGAATCGAATATAGAATCTTATATTCTCGCTATCGTGGCAAAACCAATTGCCCTGATTGTAAGGGACATAGAATCCGAAAAGATAGCAATTTTGTAAAAGTAGCCGAAAAAACTATTTCTGAAATTCTAGAGATGACGGTGGAAGAAATGTATTTTTTCTTTAAAGAAATTTCGTTATCGGAGCAAGAAAGTCAAATAGCCAAACGAATCTTTTTGGAAATTAATAATAGGCTAGAATACATGATGAATGTAGGACTGAGCTATTTAACCATGAATCGAATAGCCAATACGCTTTCGGGCGGTGAAAGCCAACGCATCAACCTAACCCGAACCCTTGGGAGCAACCTCACCGATAGCCTTTATGTATTGGACGAGCCTTCTATTGGGCTGCATCCAAGAGATACCACCAAGCTCATCAAAGTCCTCAAAACACTTCGTGACCTAGGCAATACCGTATTGGTAGTTGAGCATGAAGAAGAAATTATGAAATCGAGCGATTTTATAGTAGATATGGGGCCTTTGGCGGGTTCACAAGGAGGCGAGGTGGTTTTTGCTGGGGACTATACAACCATCAAAAAGGCGACCCAAAGCCTTACCGCAGACTATCTCAATCATGTAAAAAATGTAGCGCGAACTTCAAAAAATACCGTTTTCAAAAATTATATAGAAATCAAAGGCGCAAGACATCATAATTTGAAAAACATAGATGTTAAAATCCCACTAAATGCGCTTACGGTTGTTTCAGGTGTATCGGGAAGTGGCAAAACCACGCTGATAAAAAAAATCCTCTACCCTGCCTTGATGCACAAATTGGGAAATTTCATTGAAAAACCAGGACTTCACAGCAGTATTGAAGGCGATATCAAAAGTATTTATCATGTAGAAATGATAGATCAAAACCCGCTGGGACGAAGCAGTAGGAGCAATCCGGTAACGTACGTAAAAGCTTTTGACGGCATCCGAGATTTGTATTCCAATCTGGCACAAGCCAAAGCTCAAAAACTTCAACCCAAAGATTTCTCATTCAACGTTCCGGGTGGCCGATGCGAACATTGCAAAGGAGATGGCGTAAACGTAGTCTCAATGCAATTTTTGGCCGATGTAGAACTTGTATGTGAAGACTGCAAAGGACAGCGTTTTCAACCTCATATACTCGAGATTTTTTATAAAGAAAAAAATATCCATCATGTTTTGGAAATGACCATAGACGAAGCGGTTGCTTTCTTTGCAGAGAATAAATCTATTTATGAAAAAATATTACCGCTTCAAGAAATTGGACTGGGTTATGTAAAACTAGGTCAAACCAGTAGCTCGCTAAGCGGTGGAGAGGCACAGCGTGTCAAATTGGCTAGTTTTTTGAATAAGAATAGTAATGTATCCAATCATCTATTTATATTTGACGAACCTACCACAGGATTGCATTTTCATGATGTACAAAAGCTCCTTTTGGCTATGGAAAAACTCATAGAAAAAGGTCATACGGTTATTGTGATTGAACACAATATGGACATTATCCGCAATGCAGACTGGATTGTAGACTTAGGCCCCGACGGCGGCGACAAAGGAGGCACCTTGGTTTATCAAGGCAAAATTGAGGATTTTGACAAAGCTAGAGATAGCTGGACAGCGAAGTATTTGTAATAACATTTTTTTCAAACTTAACATAGTTCAATAAGTTAAATAAACTCAAAAAATTGAAACTATATATTGATTTTAAAGGTTTTATTTTTGAATAACTAAAAAAAAAATTATGGCAAAAAAAAGCAATTTGTCTTCGTCACATATTATGGAACAATACATTGATTTTGTTCTAACCCATGGTGTAAAGCCACAAAGCATTTATCATTTTGCTAAATCGTTGGGAATCAACGAAGGAGAATTTTATCAGTTCTTCAGTTCGTTTGAACAAATTGAGTCTCAATTTTTGAACGATATGCATCTTCATGCTATAGAATTGATGGAAAAAGCACCCGATTTTGAAAATTATCTTCCCGAACAAAAACTTTCTACCTATTATTTTACCTTTTTAGAAATTGGTAAAGCCAATAGAAGTTTCATCCTTTATTTATTGGACAAAAAAGGAATGGATTTTGGAAAAATGGAAAAATTAAAATCACTCCGCAATCATTTCATCACATTTGTTGAGCCCATATTGACCGCTCCATATCAGACAGAGATTGAAAAAGCTCAAGAAGCGCAGTTGAAAATAATTCACAATGGCGCTTGGCTTCAAATGATGAGTATTTTATCTTTTTGGATTCAAGACACTTCAGCTAATTTTGAAAAAACCGATGCCTTTGTAGAAAAATCTATCAAAGCGAGTTTCGACCTTGTATATCATAGTCCTCTGGGCAGCTTGTTAGATTTAGGTAAATTTGTATGGAAAGAAGGAATGAAAGCAAAATAATACGCTGCTATACCCTATTCTTTTATTATATAAAATTCTAAAGCAATTATTTGAATTGTATCTAAATAAATTAAACAAACAGATGAAAAAAATAGATTCAATTCCTACTAAAAAAGTAGAACGTGTAGCCAAACTACTTACTACGGGAGTAAAAATTGGAGGAAACTATATCAAATATTATGGCGAAAAGCTGACAAATCCTGAAAATGCTCAAGAAAATCTGCACAAAAATAATGCAGAAGATATCTATGATAGTCTTAAGGAATTGAAAGGGAGTGCCTTAAAAGTAGCTCAAATGCTGAGTATGGAAAAAAATCTACTGCCTATGCAGTATGTAGAAAAATTTTCATTATCACAATTTTCGGTACCGCCTTTATCTGCGCCATTGGTTCGCAAAACATTCAAAACCTATTTTGAGAAATATCCCGAAGAAATTTTTGATACCTTTTCGAGCAATTCTATCAATGCCGCAAGTATTGGGCAAGTCCATAGCGCATCCATTGGCGACAAAAAATTAGCCGTAAAAATTCAGTATCCGGGCGTGCGCGACAGTATCAAAACCGATATTGCTATTGTAAAACCTATAGCAATACGCATGTTTAATCTTCAAGGAACTTCGGACGAATATTTTGATGAAGTAGAAGAGAAATTGACCGAAGAGACCGATTATATCCTTGAACTGGAACGCAGCAATGCTATGCAAGAGGATTGCAAATCCATTCC
>JBIILY010000128.1:0-4646 GCA_044338225.1 Chitinophagales bacterium | reverse complement strand
AAAAGGTAGGAATCATAGCGGGTATTGGCGACAGAAGAATTGAAGATAATAACGAAATGGGAAGTTTAGCTGCCGAAATGTTTGATGAAGTAATCATTAGACAAGACAAGCATTTGAGAGGAAAAACAGAGTTTGAAATTATTAAGATGCTGGAAGATGGCATCAAGATGAAAGATCCTAATAAAAAAACAACGATAATTCCATCTGAAAGAGATGCCATTATGCATGCAGTAACTCACGCTGAGGAGGGTTCTATTATTGTCTTATGTAGCGATGTGGTTCCAGATGCTTTGGATTTGGTCAAAAAATTAAAAGAAGAGGAGTCTAATAGTCTATATAAATTATAGGGTTCTGAGCTAAATACCTAAGCCTTGATGGTATTGGTTATACTTAAAAGTTTAGATTTTATATTATTGTACAGAATTTTGAATACTGCCAAAACATTTTTAACCAAGTAAAGATAAAGTCTTCAAAGGATTATAACGTATTGCAATAAAATCATTTAATTAAAAAAAAAATGTTATTTTTGCATCCCCATTTTTTCGAAAGTGGAGATAGAAATTATTTATTAACCCTTAAAATTTAAAGTCTTGGAAAATTTACAAGATACGGCGGCAGAGTTTCCGTCTAAAAAAACAGCTCACGACGAATTTGATTGGTCTATTAGTAAGAAAAATGTTACTTCTTATGATGAGGCTACAAAAAAAGAATACGATGCAATGTATTCAAATTCAATTACAACTATTACTGAACATGAAATTATTGTAGGTAAAGTAGTAGGTGTTACATCTTCTGATGTAGTATTAAACGTAGGTTTCAAATCCGACGGATTAGTGCCACTTTCTGAATTTAGAGATGTAGAAGATTTGGCAGCAGGTCAAGAATATGACGTGTATGTAATGAGCAAAGAAGACAAAAAAGGTCACTTGATTTTGTCTAGAAAAAATGCAAAATTATTCAAAGCGTGGGAAAATATCAAAACTGCGCATGCTAATGAAGAAATTGTTACAGGTCATATCATGAGCAAAACAAAAGGTGGTTTGATTGCAAATGTATTTGGTTTGGAAACATTCTTGCCAGGTTCTCAAATCGATGTAAAACCTATTACGGATTACGATCAGTATGTAGGCAAAACATTGGACCTTAAGATAGTGAAAATCAATGAATTGATCAAAAATGCCGTAGTTTCTCATAAAGCATTGATTGAGGCAGACTTAGAGGGTCAAAGAGCTGAAATCATTGGTCAATTGGAGAAAGGACAAGTATTGGAAGGTATTGTGAAAAACATTACAGATTTTGGTGCATTTATGGACTTAGGTGGTGTAGATGGATTGTTATATATAACAGATATCTCTTGGGGTAGAATTAGTCATCCTTCTGAAGTTTTGGAAGTAAATCAAAAAGTAAACGTTGTAGTTTTAGATTTTGATGATGACAAAAAACGTATCTCTTTGGGAATGAAACAATTGACGAAACACCCTTGGGAAGAAATGGCTGATAACCTTAAAGTAGGCGAAACCGTAACTGGAAAAATCGTTAATGTAGAGGATTATGGTGCATTTTTGGAAATTCAACCGGGTGTAGAAGGATTGATTCACGTATCTGAGCTTTCATGGAGCAATCAACCAGTCAATAGTCGTGAATTCTTCAAAGTAGGAGATGTTCATACTTCAAAAATTATGACGATTGACAATGAAGATAGAAAAATGTCTCTTTCTTTGAAACAATTACAAGAAGATCCATGGTCAAAAGTAGCCGATAAATTTACACAAGGTTCTAGACATAAAGGTGTTGTTAAAAACATTACACCATATGGTGTATTTGTAGACTTGGTAGAAGGAGTAGGTGGTATGGTTCATATCAGCGACCTTAGCTGGACAAAACGTTACAATCACCCATCTGACTTTACAGCAGTAGGACAAGAATTGGATGTAGTAATTTTGGAATTGGACAACGAAACAAGAAAAATTTCTTTGGGACACAAACAAATTGAAGAGGATCCATGGGATACTTTTGAAAATGTATTCCCTGTAGGAAGTGTTCATGAGGCTACCGTTACAAAAAGAGATGAGAAAGGTGCTGAAGTTTTATTGCCTTACGGATTGGAAGCATTTGCTCCTACCCGTCATGCCAAAAAAGAAGATGGCTCTATCATCGATGTAGATCAAAAATACAGCTTCAAAATTATTGAGTTTGATAGAAATGATAAAAGAATCATCGTATCTCACACAAGAGTTTGGGAAGAAGAAAAACAAGAAGTAAAATCGGCTGAGCTTAATGAGAAAAAAGCAGAAAGCAAAAAAACAAAACAAGCAGTTCAAAAGATCAATCAATCTATTGATAAATCTACATTGGGTGACTTGGATATGCTTCAGCAGTTGAAAGAACAAATGGATAACGAAGAAAAATAGATTTTGATAAAGTAAAAAAAATGAAGATTTTTAGTATTTCTTTTAAAAATATATTCCTTTTTCTTTGCCTATTTTCCGCAATACAATTTCAAGCTCAAGATTCTGTCAAGATAGCAGAGACGAAAGCTAAAATTGCAGAGCTAGAAAAACAAAAAGCATCAATTGATGCCGAAATAGGCAAGTTTAAGGCTACGCTTCCTGTTCCTGTAAAACCAAATTGGACATACAAGGGCAATCTAGCTATGAATATTGGTCAAAATCTCTTGAGCAACTATGCTGCAGGAGGGGTTAGTAATTTCAATTTTCAAGCATTATTACACATAGAAGCTAATTATGAAAAAGGACCACATCGTTGGTTGAATTCATTTGATGGTCGAATGGGATTTGTGAAAAATTATGATCCTAGTGTAGATGTAGATATGCCATTGTTGAAAAACAGCGACGTTTTGCAGTTGAGTACAAAGTATTTTTACAATATCAATAAGAGTGGAAAATGGAGTGGCGCGTTCATCTCCAATTTCACCTCTCAATTCATAAAAACTTGGGATAATAATAAAGACACCGTTTTGGTTTCAGATTTTATGGCACCAGGAATTTTGGAGTTGAATCCCGGTATAGAGTATAGACCTTTAAAATATTTGTCTATATTTTTCTCTCCTGGTATTGGGAAATTTACATTTGTAACCAATGATTATCTTATCTCTAGACCCGAAGGCGCTTTTGGTAATAAACAAAATCAAAATATTCGATCTGAGTTTGGTGCTAAGTTTGATGCATCTTTTGAAAAAGAAATTTTCAAAAATTTCTTATTGCGAAGTAGATTACAATTATTTAACAATTACTTGAGATCGGACAGAAATTCTGACGGTTCTACAAGAAGATGGGAAATAGATGTAACTTCTCAAACCGATATCTTTTACAAATTAAACAAGTATATTGCATTCAATTTGAGTTTTTTAATGCTTTATGATGCAGATGTATTGATAACCGATCCTAAGACGCTTAAAAAAGAACCTAAACTTCAAATCAAAGAATCTTTTGGAGTGGGAATGGTATTCGGATTTTAATTTTATAATATTGCAACAATTTTTTTGCAATATTTAAGTTATCAAACTGCCTACAAGTATTATATTTGTAGGCAGTTTTTTTTTATGGATAAATATAGATTTCTTTTTTTAGTTTTTTTCTTGATAGGTTGCCAAGCAAATACAATATTTGCTCAGCGTTTTATTACAGGAAAAATTATAGATAAAAAAGAAGGAAAGGCGCTTCGTGGCTGTTCTATCTATAATGTATCTACCCAGTATGGAACCGTTTCCAATGAAGATGGACTCTATCGAATATCGGCAAATAATGGAGATTTGATACAGTTTTCTTTTATTGGCATGGAAATTCAAGAATTTTATGTAGTGGACTCCATGAGCGAGCTGAATGTATCACTTACGTATTATATAAAACCTATTAAAAATGTAGTAATTTCTTCCAGAAGTCTTGCCAGTCAATCTATTTTGTACAATAAAAATTATGGCAAAAAAGAAGATAAACCAAAGCAAAGATTAAAATCGCACTCCGATTATATGAAAGATGCGGGAGCTTCTATGGGCGTCAACGGTATGTCATTTTCACCCATAACCTATCTGTATTATGCTTTTAATAAAAAGGAGCAGCGTCGTCTTCAAGCATTGCAAATGATAGAAAAAAGAGATGTAAGTAATATGAAATATAGTTATGACTTTATTGCTATGATTACGAAAGAGACCGATGAGGATGAATTACAGCGTATCAAAAGGCATTGTTATTTCACAGAAGATGAAATCCTCGAAAGTACATATTATGAGCTTGGCGTAATGCTGAAGAACTGTTATCTCTATTATTTACAACAAAAAAATTAGCATAAAATAGCTAAATTCTTAGTATCTTGCACCTCAAAATAATAAATTATCTATATGAAATCTTTAATCATAATTCTTTTTTCAGCATTGGTTTTACTTACATTTAGTTGTAAAGAAGTATATGACAACCCTATTCAAAAAACGCCTGCGGCTATTTTGGATACTACATTTTTAAATTCTAATACACTAGTTCAGATGCCAAAGAGAGTATTGGTAGAAGAGTTTACTGGAGTGAAATGTTCCAATTGTCCTGATGGACATATCGTATTAAAAACGCTTCAAGATAAGTATAAAGAAAAGATGATTCCAATCAGTATTCATAGTTATTTTTTAGGTTCGCCAT
>JBIILY010000193.1:0-3590 GCA_044338225.1 Chitinophagales bacterium | reverse complement strand
TTTATTACATTTTCAATACTAGAGTACATTCCATCGAATAGTGAGTTTTCATTTAGTTTTTTAAATGTAATAGAATCAAAAACATAGGCACTTTTACCTCCCTGGCCAAAACAATTTAAACTAATAATTACTAATAATAAGGTCCATTTTGTTTTCATAGTATTATTCAGTGCATTAAAAATCAAACTTAATTCCTTGTGCTAATGGTAAATCCATACCGTAATTGATAGTATTGGTTTGACGACGCATATATACTTTCCATGCATCCGATCCACTTTCTCTACCGCCTCCTGTTTCTTTTTCTCCACCAAAAGCGCCTCCTATCTCTGCACCCGAAGTTCCAATATTGACATTAGCAATACCACAGTCACTGCCTCTTGCGGATAAAAATTGCTCTGCCTCACGCATATTCATCGTCATTATGGCACTTGATAATCCTTGTTTTACGCCATTTTGCATAGCTATTGCCTCATCCAACGTTTTGTATTTCATCAAATATAAAATAGGTGCAAAAGTCTCCGCTTGAACGATTTTCATATCATTGCTCGCTTCAAAAATACAAGGTTTTACATAACAGTTGCTTCCCAAATTTTCAAGAATTCCTCCCGATACCAATTCTTTAGCTCCTTCGTTTTTGGCTTGTTCTATCGCTTTTGAATACGTATCTACCGCCAAAGGATCAATTAATGGCCCCATGTGATTGTTTGCATCCAATGGATTTCCTATCTTAATTTGTTGATAGGCACTTATCAGGAGCTCTTTAACTTTGTCATAAACACTTTCGTGAATAATTAATCGTCTTGTACTGGTACAACGCTGCCCTGCAGTTCCTACCGAACCAAATACAATACCAGGAACGGACATTTTGAGGTCAGCACTTTCTGTAATAATAATTGCATTATTTCCACCTAATTCGAGTAGACATCGTCCCAATCTTGCACCCACAGTTTGTCCAACTGCTTTTCCCATTCGTGTAGAACCTGTAGCCGAAATCAAAGGAACACGCTCGTCTTTTGTCATCAATTCTCCAATTACAAAATCGCCATTGATAAGGTTGCTTACTCCTTCTGGCACATCATTTTTATCAAATACTTCATTTACAATGAATTGGCATGCCAATCCGCACAAAGGAGCTTTTTCGGATGGTTTCCAAATACATACGTCGCCACAAACCCAAGCTAGCATTGAATTCCATGCCCAAACGGCCACAGGAAAGTTAAATGCAGAGATTATACCTACAACGCCTAGTGGATGATATTGTTCGTACATTCTATGATTGGGTCTTTCGCTGTGCATGGTCAATCCATATAATTGACGCGATAATCCCACTGCAAAGTCACATATATCAATGATTTCTTGTACTTCGCCCAAGCCTTCTTGTAGGGATTTCCCCATTTCATAGCTCACCAATTTCCCCAAATCCTCTTTATATTTTCTAAATCCTTCTCCCAATTGACGAACAATTTCGCCTCTTTTGGGTGCGGGTACATTTCTCCATGTTTCAAAAGCGCTTTCCGCAGTTTTAACAATTTGCTCATATTGAGCAGGTGATGCAGCAAATACACTGCCAATTTCGCTGCCATCTACAGGTGAAAAAGACGTGATTTTGGCGCCTTCGCCTTTTAAATATATTTTGCCAGAAGATACGCCTTCGTTCTCTTTTTGGATATTAAATGTTTTTAAAAATTCCATGATTTTTTTATATGATTAGTTCTAAGTGCAAATATAAGTAGACTCTGATTTATTTGGAAGAAATTCTTTGTCTTACCACTTCGTAGAGCATAATTGCGGCGCTATTGGAAACATTCATACTATCAATTTTGCCCAGCATGGGAATTTTAATCAGTTTCGAGGCATTTTTGACCCAATAATCAGAAATGCCACTATGTTCGGTACCCATCAAAATAGCGGTAGGTTTTTGCATTTCGATTCCGTAGTAATAATTTTCGGTATGAAGGTACGTCCCCAAAATTTGAATATGGTTTTTTTGACAAAATGCAAGGGCTTCTTCATTGGAGCAATAGACAATTTGCTTTGAAAATACACATCCAAGACTGTTTCGGATTACATTGCTGTTGTATAAATCGGTTTGCATTTGGGTACAGAGAATGAGCTCAACATTGGCGGCATCGGCACTGCGAAACAATGAACCTAAATTGCCTGGTTTTTCGATGTTTTCAAGAATTAAAACAAATGGATTTTCGCTTAATTTTATCGCTTCTAGTTTTGTATATTTTGTTTTGGCAATGGCTACTGCACTATTTTCACGAGTGCTTATTTTCTCTAAAACAGCTTGTGAAATTTCTATTTTTTCAATACGATTGGATTGAAAACAAGCTTGATGTTGATTGACTTGAGTTGTAAATAATAATGTGGTGATTTCTATGCCTGACAGAAAAGCGACTTCGATTTCTTTTTCTCCTTCAATAACACAAAGCCCCAATTCTCTTCGCTCCGAAGCCTTGCTTTTTAGTGCTACAATTTGTTTGATCAAAGGATTTTGTAGACTGGAAATTTGTTTCAATTCGCTCATTTTCTTTAATTTATTACTTTTATTTCGAGTCTTTTCACCAATGTATCATATAGAACTTCAAATTCTTTAGGATTTTTTTGATAATATTCCATCGTCTCAAAATATGCTTGCGTATCTATTTTATGA
The DNA here is from genome assembly GCA_044338225.1 of Chitinophagales bacterium. Lineage (GTDB taxonomy): Bacteria > Bacteroidota > Bacteroidia > Chitinophagales > JADJOU01 > CHPMRC01. The sequence continues at coordinate 931 of JBIILY010000193.1, read as the reverse complement.
TCTTTGAGCACACTATATTTGCATTGGCTCAAAAAAATGCTATCCATTGCATGCAAACGCACTTCGCTGTATGCTTCGCAGGTATGTATTTCTTCCAAAACTTGCAAAAGTTTTTCTTTTTCGACTTTTGAACCCGAATGGCAGCCACTTATAAAAAGGAGTGATGATAGAAAAATAGCTTTGAATACGCGCATCTTATTATTTTTGCAAAAATAAGAAAATGGCAGTAAATCGAAACAATTTAGAAAAAATAGTAAAGCAATGTGCTGAAAAAGAGGCGTTGTTGGTAGCTGTAACCAAGTTTCAGTCTCTAGAAGATATGCAAGTATTGTATGATTTGGGTATTCGAGATTTTGGCGAAAATAAAGTACAAGAAATAATTCGCAAAGTACCTTTATTGTCAAATGATATTCGATGGCACATGATAGGACATTTGCAAAGCAACAAAGTTGCGGCGCTACTTCCTTATGTATATCGTATTCATGGCGTAGATAGTATTTCATTGCTCAAAGAAATAGAAAAACAAGCCATTAAGCAAAATAAAATAGTCAATGCTTTACTTCAATTTCATATTGCAGATGAAGAAACGAAGTTTGGTTTTGATTCCGAAAAAGCAATGGAACTATATTCTGAAATATCAAGTTTATCATTGAATAATACCAAAATAGACGGCGTAATGGGCTTGGCTACATTTACAAATGATAAAAAACAAATTGCTACAGAATTCGATGTATTGAAGGCTACTTTTGAGCAATTAATAGCGTCTTATTCAAATTTTAAAGAAATTTCTATGGGTATGAGTGGCGACTATGAGTTGGCTTTGGAAAAAGGATCTACTATGCTACGTGTAGGGAGTTTGTTGTTTGAATAGCATTATAATCATTTCAAAAGCTCTCTTTTAACAAAAATTAAAATGTACTAATAGCTATGC
>JBIILY010000127.1:0-4657 GCA_044338225.1 Chitinophagales bacterium | reverse complement strand
CTGTTCAATATGCCTATGATGCAGTCCAATGTAAAAGCATTTACAGGTAGATTGGTTTTAGAACCATTCAAAACAGTAAAAGTTAACCTTAACTGGAAATCGTCTTATACACAAAATTATACCGAAATTTTTAAGTTCAATAATCAAACCAATACCTTTGAACACCTCAATCCTATTGAATCGGGAACTTATACTTATTCGGATATCAATTTATTAACGTCCTTTAATAAATTGAGAAATAGTGCAGGGAATAATAATTTAGAATTGTTTAATAAAAATAGACAAACGTATGCCACTATTTTTCACGAAGAAAATATAAGAAGAATCAATTCCCCCTATTTTGATCCTATTGATAGTGTTACACTTAATAATTACTTTATGGGGTACGGCCCCTTGCAGCAAGATGTATTAATCAACTCTTTTTTGACTACTTATAGAGGACAAGAAGCCACACGAGGCACCGATGTTAGTCCTTTTTCTCGTATTCCATTACCCAATTGGGATTTAACGTATACGGGAATTAAAGATATACCTGCTTTTAAAGATATTTTCACCAATTTCACCGTAAAACATGGATATAATTCCGAAACATCTATTGGTAATTTTACTTCAGAATTGCGCTATTTTGGGGATGGAAGTATCAAAAATCCTATTCGAATTGATAGTTTGAACAATAACTTTATTCCATTGTATTATATCCCTTCTATTTCTATGACCGAATCCTATAATCCATTGATAGGTATTGATTTTAGGCTTAAAAATTCTCTTAAATTTGGGTTCCAAATTAGAAGTAGACGACAAGTTATGATGAGTTTGATAGATTATCAAATTACTGAGAATGAAAGCAATGACTTGACCATGAGCTGTGGATTCACTATAAAAAATCTTGTATTACCTATTAATAGAAATGGTAAAAAAATCAAATTAGAGAACGATGTCAACGTAGATATCCAGTTTACGATGGGCGATAACGACATTATTAATTACAAAATGGGACAGAATATTGAAACGGTAGTAGGAGGACAATTTAGATGGACTCTATCGCCAAAAATCGACTATAAAGTCAATGATAAATTCAATGTATCTATTTTTTATAATCATACGTATACTGAACCAAAACTGAGCAATGCGTTCCCTCAAACCAATATTGCAGGTGGGATAAAGATGAATTTCTCACTAGCGCCTTAATATTTACTATGGTTATTATTACCCCCGTTTTTCTAAAATATATTGCAGGAAAAAATGTAAGAGCTATGGCATTATTTCCTTTTATTCTAGTGAAAAATAGAGAAATAAAGGAAAGTATTGAAACCATCAATCACGAAAAAATCCATTGGAAGCAGCAAATAGAAATGCTCTTAATCTTGTTTTATCTGCTGTATTTTGCTTTTTACTTCTATTATCGTTTGCGAGGTATGAATCATTTCAATGCCTATATGTCTATTCCTTTCGAAAAAGAAGCGTATCGAAATCAAGATAATTTATTTTACAGATTAAATAGACCGTTTTGGGCTTGGCTCAAGTATCTATAAAATTCTTATTCTTATCGAATGGAACGCAATTTGCTCAAAAACTCTGGCGTTACACCAATGTATGAGGCAATATGCTTCAAGGGTACATCGTTGACAATAGTCGGATACATTTTGCAGAACTTTTCATAACGCTCTTTGGCTGGTGTCTGCATCAAATCTACGATACGTTTTCTGGAATGTATAATATTATATTCGCACATAATTCGGAAAAAACGCTCCATTTTTGGATGTTTTTCTAGCATGATTTCTCTTTGCTCTTTGGTCAATTTTAGATACGAGGTGTCTTTGACACTTTCTATATAATATTCCGAAGGATTTCCAGTCAAAAAACTGTATAAATCAGATATCCACCAATCTTCTGACGCAAACTGAATAATATGTTTTACGCCATCCTCATCTAAGCTATACATTTTTAAGCATCCCGAACTTACAAAAAGAGTAAAATCAGATTCATCGCCTTTTTCCAAAAGCATGATTTTTTTCGACACTTTGTTCAATTCAAAAAAGGACATAATTTCTTTGGCTTCTTCGTCCGATAGCGAAATATATCTTCTGATGTTATTGATTAATAGTTCCATAATTTTTAAATTTACATGCCTTCTAATTGACTTTCTTTTGGTTCGGGTTTTTCTAGTTTTGGATTTTTCTTGGTATTGCTTGGGTCTTTCCCAAAATTGTATCTAAATCCTAATGTGATAATACGTGTTTCTCTTTTTCTTCTGAAATTACTAGTAAAATCAGTATCTGTAACTTCTATTTCAAATTTGGTGTCGTCGAGTAAATCGGTAACGCCTAATGTCAATAATCCTCTTTGATTAAATACTTTTTTGCGAAGTGTTAAATCAATATTACTCATAAATTGTACTTGCCCTTGCGGTGTATTCATCGGCGATTTGTAAAAACCTATTGCCTGAAAATCTATATCCCAAGGCAATTTTACATTCATAACCCCTCGTGTTTGAAGATTCCAATAGCTATTTTCATACGTTTTTTCATTGTTTTGATAGCGAAGAATATTGTATGATAAATTACTATTAAATGAAAAATTCACTATTTTATTGGGTTTGTAATTGAGGATAAATTCCCAACCATTGTAGTAGATATTACCAATATTATCAATAAATACCCTTGTAACGCCTGTACTATCTGCTGTCAAAAAACGCGTAATGGCATTTTCCGATCGCTTATGATACAAACTAGTGTTGAAGCTCATTTTTTTGCTCAATTCGCTCCCCAACGCTACTTCAAAAGAATGCACCAACTCGGGTTTTAGTTTAGGATTTCCAAATCGTTGGCTTTGTGGATCGCCCAAATCTTGCAAGGGATTGAGCATGCCTGGTCCCGGACGATTGATACGGAGTGCATACGATGTACTTATATTACTTTTATCATTGAGTTTATAATTAAAAATAGCCGAAGGAAAGGCATTGAAATAATTGTAATTGTACAACGATACCGAATCAAAATTGGTACTTTTTGTATTCGTCTGTTCCATTCTTAGTCCCATTTTACTGCTCATGCGATCGCTCCACTGACTAGAAACTACGCCGTACATGCTAAAAACGTTTTCGGAAAATTTAAAATCGTTTGTTAGTGATTCGGTAGTCGTCAATTCGTTATTATTAACTGTTTTGTATAAATTGGTAAATCTAAAATCTCTATTCGAAGCTCGTAGTCCAGTCTCCAAATCCAATAATTTGGAATAAGGCATACGAAAATCGGCTTGAACAATATTCGTAATTCTCGTTTGAAGATTTTCTATCGTATTTCTATCTATTTGAGAGCTAGGAGCAAAATTTTGAGTGTTATAAATATTGGAATAATCCGCAAATTTATCATTGTTATTGCCATTGATGCTGTACTCTATCGAAAGTGTATTGCCCGAAGTTGGATTTTTCAAATTATAAGAAAGTGTAGCGTCAAAAACCAAGTTTTCATCATTTTCCCATGCTTTTCTATCCCAGACATCATTTTTTTGCTTCAATTCATTTAAGATTTCATTGTACTTGGTTTCATATCTATTTTCCCAAGATTTGGCTATACTTCCAGTAAAAGCAATAGATTGATTCGCATTGATTTGATATTCGGCACCCAGTCTAAAAAAATGATTGGGCTTGTACGTCATTCCATCGGTAAATTGATTGAAACAATTTTTAACGCCTCCGTTCATGTAGCTACGAACGGCATAGCCATCAACATAGCGCTCTTCGTATCTGAAATTATAAGCGGTACTGAATGAAAATTTATTCATTTGGAAATTATATCCCAGCTGTGTATTGTATTTTTCTCTGCTCCCAGCACTTACCGCCACAAAACCACTATTAAGTTGTGAATACGCTTTTTTCAATACAATATTCACCACACCAGCCGAACCTTCCGAATTGGTTTTGGCTGTAGGATTGGATATTACTTCTATTTTTTCGATAGCCGATGCAGGAATTTGACTCAAATTCTCGCCAGTCATCGACGAAATTTTCCCATTGATAAGTACCGTAATATTATCATCACCCCTAAAGCTCAACGAATTTCCCTCGCCACCCATATTCAAAGAAGGAATATTGCCTATAACCTCCGCTGCCGAAGCGTTTTGAGAATTCAATAATTGTGTAGGACTGTATTCTTTTTTCTCAATATTGGACGCTTTGGTAGATTTATTGGCCGAAATAATGACATCGCTCACCAACTGCTTATTTTCCGAAATGAAAATCGTCTTGAGATTTACCGTATTGTCTTTTACTATTATATCCTTGATTTCTTTAGATTGAAAGCCAATGCTATTGATTTTAAGGCTATAAGTTCCTTGAGCCACATTGGGAAGTGAAAATTTACCCCCATTTTGTGTTTTGGTCATATTGATAGGTTTGCCAGCGCTATTGAGTAGCGTTACCGAAGCAAAATCCACGCCTTTTTTGGTGTCTTGATGCTTGATTTCTCCTATGATTTGAACATTTTGTCCTATTGCATTAGAAAATGAAAATAAACAAAAAAGGACTAGCGAAACAATTCTAATATACATAAAAAAACATGCTTTTATGATGGCCAAAAACATATAAACAATAAAAAAGGTAATTTAGTTTTAGAAAAAGGGTGTTTTTTTAAAAAATGGACTAATTTATTTCTTCTTA
>JBIILY010000002.1:0-16120 GCA_044338225.1 Chitinophagales bacterium | reverse complement strand
GACCTACGCCTGGACCTCCACCACCGTGTGGAATAGCAAAGGTTTTATGAAGATTCAAGTGGCAAACATCGGCTCCAAGGTAGCCTGGACTTGTCAAACCTACTTGAGCGTTCATATTGGCTCCATCCATATATACTTGACCGCCATTATCATGCATTATTTTACATACATCCATAATGTCAGCCTCAAATATTCCATGCGTAGAAGGATAGGTAACCATCAAGCAACTCAAATTGTCTTTGTGTTCTTCGGCTTTGGCTTTTAAATCGGCCAAATTGATATTTCCATTTTCATCGGCAGGCGATACTACTACTTGCAATCCCGCTAATACAGCACTTGCAGGGTTTGTTCCGTGCGCCGAACTAGGGATAATACAAATATTACGATGCCCTTGACCTATGCTTTTTTGATAATCTCTTATGGCTAATAGACCTGCATATTCGCCTTGTGCACCTGAGTTTGGTTGCAATGAAGTAGCATCAAAACCTGTAACAATCGCCAATTTTTCTTCTAGTTCTGTAATGATTTCATAATAACCTTCCGCTTGATTTTTTGGAACAAATGGATGGATACTGCTGAATTCTCTCCAACTCAATGGCATCATTTCTGTAGCAGCATTCAATTTCATGGTACAGCTTCCCAATGGAATCATAGATTTGGTCAAAGACAAATCTTTTTCTTCCAATGATTTGATATAACGCATCATTTTGGTTTCCGTATGATATGAGTTGAAAACAGGGTGCGTTAAAATCGCATTTTCTCTTTTTACATTTCCAGATATCTCTATATTTGAAATAGAAAGTGTTGCTTTTTTGCCCGAATGAGATTCAAAAATTGCTAAAATATCGGTTAAATCTTCATTTGAAGTATTTTCGTTGATAGAAATTGAAACAAAATTTGATTCAACGTAGAAATTGATTTCTTTGCTTTCGGCTAGTTCTTTAATTTTAGAAGCGTCATTTGTATGAATTACAAAAGTATCAAACATGTCACCTTTTGAAGTTTCAAAACCTAAAGAAGCAATAGCCGTTCTAAGCGCATACGCTTTGTTTTGAATATCTTTTGCGATAGCAGTAACTCCTTCAGAACCATGATAAACAGCGTACATAGCAGCCATATTAGCTAATAAGGCTTGAGCCGTACAAATGTTTGAAGTCGCTTTTTCACGTTTGATATGTTGCTCTCTAGTTTGGAGCGCCATTCTCAATGCAAATTTCCCTCTTCTATCTTTACTTACTCCAATGATTCTTCCTGGAATTTGTCTCTTGAACTCATCTGTAGTAGCAAAAAATGCTGCGTGAGGCCCTCCAAAACCAATAGGCACCCCAAAACGTTGTGCAGAACCTACAGCACAATCAGCTCCCATACTAGCTGGCGATTTATACAAGGCCAAGCTTAAAATATCCGCTATAATACAAGTGTATATTTGATGCGTTTCTTTTAATGTTTTAATTGTAGAAGTATGGTCAGAAACCAATCCATTGGAATTTGGATTTTGAATAATCGCTCCAAAATATGTAGCGTCAAAATTATGAGAATTAATATCGCCCAAAATCACTTCGATATTTAAGAAATCAGCTTTTGATTTAATAACATCAATCGTTTGAGTAAAAGTGTTTTGATCTACAAATAATTTATTAGCAATATGATCTCTTTTGTTTTTTTGATGATAAAACATCATCATTGCTTCAGCCGCAGCTGTGGATTCGTCTAATAAAGAAGCATTAGCCACTTCAAAACCTGTAAGGTCACAAATCATAGTTTGGTAGTTCAATAAACTTTCTAATCTACCTTGAGAAATTTCTGCTTGATAAGGCGTGTATTGTGTATACCATCCTGGATTTTCAAAAATATTACGAAGAATAACACTTGGCGTAACGGTATCATTATAGCCTCTTCCAATATATGATTTGAATGGTTTATTCTTTTTAGCAATTTTTGAAATGTGAATTAAGTATTCTTGCTCGGTCATTGGATTTCCTATAACAAAACTCTTGTTTGAAAAAAGATGATTGGGAATGGTTTCATTTATTAATTGATCGATATTGGATGCTGAAGTTTGCGTAAGCATTTGATTTTCATCTGTTTTGTTTGTTCCAATATGTCTGCGTTGAAAACTCATGATATATGATTTTATATTTTAGGTAATGATTCAGATTAAATTAATATTTTTGCAAAATTATCTAAATAAAAATGAAATTGTTTAGAAAATAATTACCTGAAAAAAAATTTACATTAATAATTTTTTTTTGTGTATTTTTACGCTTTGAATAAATTAAGTAAAAAATGAAAAAACTATATATAATTTGTTTGATTAGTCTAATTAATCTGTTTATAGATTCTTCATTGAATGCTCAGACTGCCTTTTTAGTTGGTGCTGATTTACAAATCAGAGCCATAGATCCAAACAATAGTAGACTAGTAGAAGTTAAATTAATTTATTATAGGGACTGTTCAGCAGCTAGTAGGAGAAATCCGGGCAATGCTTTTAATCAAAATGCGGTAGTTGTGTTTCAAAGTACTAAATGTTGTACTTTTTTAGTAGACACACTCACTTTAGATCTAGCAATTTCAAATAAAGAAGCTACTCCAATATGCCCAACGAATCCTGCTTTTACAACATGCGATGGTACCACATCTAGTAATCCAGGATATAAAGCAGATTTTTATTTAGATACGGTCCTATTGCCTGCTAATTGTGATGATTGGCATGTAGGTCATATGTGGTCTAATTCCATTGCATGTCAAAATTATTTAGATTCTAATAATATTAAATTTCAAACTACACCAGCTCCAGCAGGTAGAGGTAGAGCTTTTTTCCCTCCTCCCCCTACTCCGATTTTTGGTGCAAGAAGACCGGGTTCCAATACGCTTCCAAATAATCCTGATAGAACAGAAGCGGGTTTTTATATTGAAAAAACGTACAATAATAAAATAGATCTAGGCGGGGGAAATTTTAGAGCTAATTCATCGCCGAGATATTCGGCCAATCCATTAATTTTCCAATGTTCTAATAAACTTAGGACTTATGATTTAGGTTATTATGATGTGGATGGAGATGTCTTGGAATTTGAACCTATTACTCCATTTAAAGATATAACAAAAACAGTAGGTCCTTCCGGCTTTGGCAATGGACTTGCCATTACTTGGAACCCAGGCTTTAGTAATACTGCTCCATTGGGACCCATCTCTACATATTTAGTCAATCCATCTACAGGAGCCATTACATTTGAGGCCAATAATGGGGTAGGTTATTATAAAACAGCTATAAAGATTACAGAAAAAGATCCTGTTACCTTAGCTGTTAAAGACATCTCGATGCGAGATATTATTATTACTATTATAAATACACCCAATTGCGCATTGGATAATACTGTAGGAGAAAAATCAGATTTTATAACTGGTTATAAAAATTTAGTAAATTGTGATACGGCTCCTAATCGTGTAGATATGATTCAGACATGTGCAGGCAATACCATGTCTTTTGATGTAGAAGCTGTAAGTAAGTCGCCGATTCCAAATGCATCCATCTTTATTGAGGCTGAAATTGATACAATTAGAATGAAAAATGCGAGTATTATAACTTCCTATAGACCTCAAGATTATCCGGTATTTGATACAGGATTTGCTAAGTTTATATGGAATATACCTGCAAATACTTCCCCGGGAATATACCCCGTTATTTTTACAGTTAGAGATTGTATTGATGGTTATATTCTAGCACGTCAAAAAATTGTATATGTAAGAGTCAATAGAAAAGTAAATCTTACTTCGGAGTATCAAGGAGTCAAATTGAATCAAATTACGTTGCCTGTTAACAGAACCTATTTCTGTTCAGGAGGCTTGCCACCTTTTTTATCAACAGAAAATGGAGAGTTGGATGCTCAATTTACCTGGAAAGATGAACCTACTGGATGCGCTACATATAGTACTTTTGATCAAGGAAACAAAGTGAATTCTTTAGCATTTATAAATGATATAACACAAGATTGCTGGTTAATAGCAACTGCAAATCAGTCTTGTAATCAAACGGATACGCTTTTTGTAAAAAAATCAAATAGTTATACCCCTTCGTCATCATTTTCTTCACCCGATAGTTGTCAAAGTACCAAAGGTCAAATCACCATATCAGGTGCTCCAGCAGGTACTTTATATGATTGGCAAAAAGTTAGTGGTTGTTTTGATGGTGGAGTACCTAGTAAGTTTCAAAATTTTGCAGATATGTATTTCTGCTCTCCAACGAACAATTTTGATGTATTTACAATATCTCCAGATACTTGTATCTTGCAAACATCTATTTCGATGGATACAAAAGGTATCAAACCGCTTATATTATCCCTAACAACCGATAGAACGAATGTATGTCCAAAAGACACAATACAAGTTAGTAGTGTGTTCATTACACCTATATGTGGGGAAGATCCATATAATACAATTATTGGTTCTAAATTATATGCAGAATATCCAGGAGAAGAAAATAATCCTACAACATTACCAAGAATTTTTGCGGGTTCCAGAAATGTGGAGTATATGAGGACTCAATTTATTTATTTAGCTTCTGAACTTACTGAAAATGGTTTTAAGCCTGGTAAAATTAACGCTCTTGCGTTCAACATTGAAGGAATTTCTAATCCCAGAAAGTATAATGAATTAGCATTAAGAGTTAAATGTACTGATCGTTCGTCTTTGCAAGATTTGAAATATGAAGCAAAAGAAGATATGATTGAAGTTGCAAAAATAAATGGATCAACAATTTTAAATGTGGGATGGAATGAATTTAATTTAACAAAAGAATTCTCATGGGATGGAACTTCTAATCTGATTTTTGAAGTTACATCTGAGTGTGTAAAAGGTGATATTGGAGCTACCTTGAATGTACCCGTTATGGCAGATAATCAAGTTGGGTATGTATCTACGATAGGTAGTTATTTTAATAAAAATGAGTTTGGATGGGATTCTGAAACTTCGGCTAGTACATCCTCTAATTATAGACCTAATCTAAAATGGGGATATTATAAATTTGATACGACTAATGTCAAATTTACTTGGACCGATCAATTAGGAAATAATCCTTCCCCAGATTTAACTTTTGATTCAAAAGATACTATTTTTTCAAATCCTAAAGTTTCCGCAAATAAAAGATCTACCTATTTTGCTACTTTAAGAAATGGACTGTGCGTTAAAGATACTTTTGTCGTTGCATTTTATAATGATAGTTTTAAAATTAAAATTGATAGAAATTTCATTAATAAATGTAATGATGATACGATTCAGTTAAAAACAACTGCTGGTGTAATTTTACCTGTTTATTATGATATAAAATGTGGGGCATCCAATGTTCAATGTAATGTATCTGATACGGTTCGAAAAGCATTTGCAGGATTAGCAACAAGTGTTACAAATTTTAGTGTTTCTCCTTTTGGTGGAATAGCAAATGCGGCTACTGCTGAAAATACTACAGATAAAAGAATTCAATTAATTATAACTGCAGCAGAGTTAAAAGCAAATTTAGGCGTGGATACAGGATTGATTAATGGTATATCTTTTGATATGCTAACAAAATCAACTAATTTTAATGTGATTCAGAATTTTAAAATTAAATTAAAGTGTATATCAAAGGATAGCACTCAGTTTTCAAATAATGTTTTTCATCAAGCAAATACTTTTACCACAGTTTATCAAAATGCCAATTTAACTACCACAACTGGAAATAATTATTTTCCATTTAATAAGCCTTATGGATGGGATGGACAAAGTAATTTAATGCTTGATATTTGCTGGGATAATCCAGCTGGTAAAAGCTATTTAGGCGATGCGGTAAGAGCTTCTACACTTTTACCTGCTCTTACTTCAAATAGAACTTTAATTAGAGCTTCAAATATTGGAACAAATTTTGGATGTGACTTTATAACAGGTACCAGAACCAATGTTCGACCTAATGTTAATGTACATATATGCAGGCCTACAGCATCTCCACCGCCATTACCATTAAGCTATAATTGGGCTCCTAATGTAGAAATTAGTAATACTCAAATTTACAATCCAATAGTCTACAATACAAATACAAGAAAGTATTATGTTTATCTTGATTATATGGACACTACTTTAAAGAAGTCTGTATGTAGAGTTAGTGATACCGTTCTTGTAAAAGTTGGGAGACCCGATGTGAAAATTGCCCCAGAAAAGCCAGTTGCTTGTATTGGCAGTAGCACGGATATAGAATTAAGTACAAGTGCTATTCCTGCACATATTTATAAATATAGATGGGAACCCAATCAACAAGGTATAGCAGTGGAAGATTCAGCTAATTCATTTATTAGTGTTTCACCGCCAAATCCTAAATATTATTATCTAAAAGTATATAATTCTCAAAATCCAAACTGCTGGGCAAGAGATAGCGTATTTGTTGATGTCCAAAATTTAAGAACTATGCCACAAATAGATGGTATTTCTATGATTTGTAATGGAGATTCGGTTAGTTTATATATCCCAGAGCAAGTAGGCTACAAAAATCCAGTATGGTATGATGTGAATAATCAACCATTAGGTAATGCCTATAAAATTAAAGTGGGTGCAGCTGGTAAATATTATATAAAAGTAGATTCGGGTGCATGTCGAAATACTTCTGATTTTAAAGTAGTTGAATATAGAAAACAAGATACTTTAAAAATGCCACAATATGACTATACATTATGTCAAGGAGATACCGCTATTTTATACTATGATATTAGTAGTGGATTAGTAGTGCCTCTTTGGAGCAATGGATATTATGGCGTAAGTAATAAAGTATCTACTTCGGGGCAGTATTTTATAGTTAATGCAAGAGATCAATTTGGTTGTCCATTGATTTTACAAGATACGGCCAATGTAGTAGTTATAGATAATCCTGATTTTACAGTAGGAAATGATACGTTATGTTTAGCCATAAATCAAAAGAAAACATTGATTCCAGATCCGTTAGACAATAATGCGGTTTATCAATGGGATCCAGTAAGACAAGTTTCACCTACATTAGAAGTCAGTACGCCTGGTAATTATACCGTAGTTCGTTCTATTGGGAAATGTACAAAGACAGCTACTGTAACTGTTGTTGAAGAGCGTTTTGGGCAAGTAGACTTAGGTCCTGATTTTCCAGTATGTTGTTATGAAGTCTCATTATTAGATGCAAATACGCTAAATAAAAAGTATAAGTCTTATAAATGGTCTACAGGAGAAACGAGCCAATCAATTTTTACAAAGCCTAACGTGTCAGGTGTCTATGTAGTAGAAGCTATTAGACCAAGTGGTTGTAAAGATACGGGTTCGGTTTTTGTTGATGCCAAATGTACTAATTTGACCGCTAAACCGGAACGAGATACTATTTATTTAGGAGAAACAAATGATGTAATTGGGAGTCATTTGAATATTAAAAATACATATATCGAGTATAAATGGATGTCATTGCAGGATTATAACAAAATATCTAAAACAGATATGTTGAGAGGTTCTTCTTATCCTACGGATTCGGGTGATGCAGAGTATGTATTATTGCTGACATTGGTAGATACATCGTATAATCCAATTAAGAAATGCTCTGAAAATGCAGTTGTGAGATATAGAGTTTTGCCCAATATTATAAAAATTCCAAATGTATTCTCTCCAAATGGTGATGGAACAAATGATACGTATTTCCCATTTGCAACGGGATTGGTTGAGGTTACAGAGTTTAAAGTATATAATAGACAAGGTCAATTATTGCATGATGATATAAATAAGCCGTGGGATGGTAACTTTAATGGCCAACCTCAGCCAAATGGGGTTTATGTTTGTTTAATTTCTTATTATTCTCAAGATCCTAGGAAAGAAAAAGAAACGAAATATGTTCAAGTTAATTTAACACTAATAAGATAGAAAGAGAGAAGATAATAATTATGCAAAGACGTTTACTGTTAATAATTTCTTTTTTGGTATTGAGTTTAACTATTTATAGTCAAAATAATATTCATTATACGCAATTCTATAATTCGCCGATGACCTTGAATCCCGCTTTGACTGGAAATTATACAGAAGATTTGTATAGGATATCAGGAATTGTTAGGCAACAATATAGTGATTTGAACTCTTTTAAAAAGAGTGAATATTTATATCAAACGCCAAGTGGATCTGCGGAATTATCTTTGTTTAATAATAGATTAGGAGTTGGGCTTTGTTTTTTAAATGACCAAATTTATAACAATATTTTTAATAGTAAAAGACTCTATTTATCTACGGCAGCTCATTTTCCTATTAAAGATAATCGTTTGTCTTTTGGAATTCAAGGAATGATAAATAATGGAACAATTGATGGTAGTAAATTTCAATGGGCGGGTGTTACTGAGCCTTTGAACGAAAGTACGACTTATTTTGATTTAAATGCAGGAGTTAATTATCAGCATGATTTTGGTTGGTTTATGACAGATTTTGGTTTTTCAGCTTCACATTTGACTCAGCCAACAGAAAAATTTTTAAGAAATGGTCCCGGTAGTAAAGTTCCAATGTATTACAAAGCTTATGTAAACTTTTTAGATTGGGAGTTGGTAGATAGAATTTCTATTTATCCAGGTTTTTTTGGAGGGTGGCAAGCCAGTGCTACAAATTTTGTTTATGGTAGTAACGCTTCATATAAATTGTTTAATGTAGCAGGTGCTCCTACGAAAGTCTATGCAGGTCTTTGGCTTCGTTCCAATCAAATAAATTTAGAATCTATTATTGGATTGGTAGGTTTGGGTTGGGGTAAAACAAAAGTTATGTTTTCTTATGATTATAATACTTCTTTTTCAAAAGGAGGTAACTCAAATTATCTTTCAGGAAGAACCAATACTTTTGAGCTATCGATAGTATTCTTAGGCAAACCTAACATTAAACCACCACTATTGGAAGACAATTTTATCTTAAACCCTCGTTTCTAAACCTAATAATCTAAAATATAAACAACAAAAAACTATTAAAGATATGTATCAATTAAGGACAGTAGTATTAATTTTAATGATTTTGGGATTGAATACTACCCATGTTATTTCTCAAAACAGATCGAAATCTAAAAGTTCTCAAGAAGGCGCATCTAAAAATGTTTCTAATAATGAATCTAAATCAAGTTCGGAAACAAAAGCTAAAAAAGATGAGCCCAATAAATTAACGCAGGAACTAATCAAATACAAAAATTTTTCGTATGGAAAATTATTGAAATTTGCAGATAAGTTGGAAAACGATGGTAGTTATGTAAATGCAGTAGAGTATTATGAGTTGGCTCATAAGAAAAAGCCAAAAAATAAGTGTATTATTCAAAAATTATCTGAACTTAATTTTAAGTTAAGAGATTATGAAGCTTGTCAAAAATATACTGAAATGATTATTGACTTGGACAAAGGATATGACAAGCAAGCACCCATGAGATTGGCTTTGGCTATGAAAGCTAATAAAAAATATAAAGAAGCCATTCAAGAGTTGACGAATTTGAAAAATGACAAAAAACAAATTCCAAATTTGAATAGAATAGAAGTGGAATTAAAAGGTGCTGAATTGGCTCTAGAAATAAAAGGAAAAGAGGATAAGAAATTGGTAGTAGCCAATGAAAGTCAAATAAACGGTAATCTGCAAGAATATGGACCACAGCCATTAAACGATAATGCTATGATCTATTCTGCTATTGTAAGTGATACGGCTTTGAATATTACTAAATCAAAATCAGAAGGTAAAGATTATACTTCTAAATTATTGTTTTCTAGTTTTAATGACGAATTGAAACAATGGTCAAAACCACAATTGCTACCAGCTGAAATTAATGTACCAGAAGTTTTTATAGGCAATTCATATAGAGATAAATCTGGAAATTTAATTTATTACACTCAATGTTTAGAAGGAAAAAAATTGGTAATGAATTGTAAGATTTACTTAGCAGAAAAAGTAAATGGAAAATGGCAAACCGAAGAACTATCTTTGTTAAATAATAAAGGTAATACAAATACACATCCTGCAATATATGAGGATGGAAAGAATAAGTATCTCATGTTTTCAAGTGATAGGCCAGGTGGCAAGGGCGGTATGGATATTTATTATACGGCATTAGATGCAAAGGGGAGACCTGCAAAAGAAATTACGGCACTAAAAGAAATTAATACTTTTGGAGACGATATAACGCCTTATTATGATGGGAAAGCCAAAACATTATATTTTTCTTCTGATGGTTATCCAAATCTTGGAGGAATGGATATAAATAAAGTTCAAGGTGTTATTGGAAAATGGGATAAGGTCGTAAATTTAAAATACCCTATCAACTCTTCGTTGGATGATATTTATTTGAAATTGAGAGAAGACGGTGAAGGCTTTTTTGTATCAAATAGACAAGGTTCTAAATCTCCAAGAGGAGCAACTTGTTGTGATGATATTTGGAGTGTAAAAAAAGTAGAGTATGATATTTGGATTAGAGGAATATACGCTAGTGCAAAAGATTCTGAGAAAAAACCATTGAATGGAGTGAGCGCAATCATGATTGAAGATAGTTCCAAAAAGTTGGTAATGAATAAAACAACTGCCAATGATGAGTTCTTTTATATAAAATTATCTCCAGGAAAAAAATATAAAATTAATGGCGTTTTAGATGGTTATTATCCAGGAATTGATGAATTTTCTACACCAAAAGAAGTATTTAAAAATGATACAATATTTAAAGTTTTCTTGTTAGAACCTATAGAAAAGAAACGTTATGTGGTAGAAAATATTTATTATGCATTTGATAAATCCGTAGTTCGTCCAGAATATTATTCTATCATGGACAGTGTACTCTCTTTATTAGCTTTATATCCAAATACGTTTTTGAAAATTGACGGACATACGGATTCTAGAGGAACCAATGTCTACAACCAATCACTTTCTGAAAGAAGATGTAGAGCCGCTGCGGAATATATGTTGTTGAAAGGATTAGCGCCAGAGCGTATCATTATGAGAGGATATAGTGAAGATGTGCCTATTGCTCCAAATGAAACACCGAGTAATGAGGATGATCCAGCAGGTAGAGCTAAAAATAGAAGAGTTGAATTCAAATTGCTAGCTCCAAATGGTAAAGATCCTAAATTGGAAATTGACTATAGAGTAAATACGCCTTTTGGAATAGATTAAGATAAAGATAACAACTAAACAAAAAAGCATCCTAAATTTAGGATGCTTTTTTAGTTATTATAACTTTTCATTTTAGGTATAATGCCTTGCTTGAAGTGGTTTTTGTCATTTTTTTAACCGATTACAAATTTGTATACGGTATTAATGTTTACCTACAAGCCATTCTATCGCATTATTTACCAATATTTTTTGTTCTTTTTCTTTATTGAAATTCATAGAACGAACTAATTCTCCTGGGGATAATTCGCCTAACGGAAATGGATAATCCGAACCGACTACAATTTTATCTTCACCAAATAATTGAATATTATAATCCATTGCTAAAGGGCTATGCACTAAACTATCTAACCAAAAATGACCACAATAGTCCGAAGGCTTTTTATTATTATCAATAGCACATAAATCGGGTCGCATTTCAAATCCGTGATCAATTCTTCCCAAGGTAAAGGGGTATGATCCTCCTCCGTGAGCAAAAGCGAATCGTAGTTTTGGGAATTTTTCAAAAACACCTCCAAAGATAAGACTGGATATAGCTCTTGAACTTTCTGCAGGCATGCCTACGAGCCAAGGAAGCCAATATTTACTCATATTTTTTTGACCCATCATATTCCATGGATGTACAAAAATACAGGCATTGAGTTCTTGTGCTGCTTCCCAAAACGCATAAAATTGAGGTTCGCTCAAGTTTAAATCATTGATATTGGTACCTATTTCTATTCCTTTGAGTCCTAGAACATTGATACATCTTTCTAATTCTTTAATAGCGAGGTCTGTATCTTGCATGGGTAGCGATCCCAATCCAATAAAATTATCTGGGTAACGTTGGCAAATTTCTGAAATGTGGTCGTTCAAATATTGATTGATCATCAATGAATCCGAAGCATTGATATGATAATTGAACATGACGGGAATGGTACTCAATACTTGTACTTGACTTTTAAAAAGTTTCATTTCCTTAAGCCTGTCCTTTGGTTCCCAGCAATTGCTCATAATTTCTCTAAAGAAAATATCATCAATCATCATTCTAGCACAGCCTACTTTGTGATGTTCTAGCGATACAAAACCTCCATATCCAAATTTCTTGCTCCAATCGGGCATTTTTTCTGGCAGGATATGTGTATGAATATCAATACAATCGGTTTGGTGTATAGCATGAGAAAGGCACATGGATCGAAATGTTTAAATCTATTTTGAGACTTCAAATATAGGCCAAAATAAGAGAATCTATATTATAAATTCATCGCTTTTTCAATTTCTTTTTTCAAAAGCATACCTTCAATAATCATTGAACGATGTGAAAAAGTAGGGAAAATGGAAAATTTAATTCCTTTTTCTACATATTTTGGTATATAATCTTGTATGAAATCTTGTAATGAAATTTTTGTCGCTTTGTATTTTGACCAATTATCTGTAGTGAATTTTGTGGCAAATACTTCATTGGGCCATAATGGAAAATAAAAATGATTGTGATTGTCGCCTTGAACGGCCCATCCATCATTATATAGCGCAATTACCTCTTTATTTTCAATTATTTTTTGAATAAAATATTCATATCTCTTGAGATTGGGTTGATTTAAAGCCCATTCTTGTTCTTCTTTGCTTATTTTGTTTGACATAAATCTAATTTCCTTTAAATTGAGCTTTTCGCTTTTCGGCAAATGCAGCTACACCTTCTTTAAAATCTTCTGTTTCAAAACATTCCGCAAATAAATTAACCTCGGTAGTGAATCCTACTGGACCATCTTTAAAATAAGAATTAACGCATTGTATGATATTTCCTATCGCAATCGGGGCCTTTGAATTGATTTTATCAAGAATTTCTCTGGATTTATTCATTAAATCCTCAATAGGAACTACATAATTGACTAGATTCAAACGCAATGCTTCGTCTGCTTTGATACTGTCTGCGGTCAATAACAATTCTAAAGCTTTGGTTTTGCCTATTAATTGTACCAATCTTTGCGTTCCTCCATATCCCGGAACTAGGCCTAAATTTACCTCTGGTTGACCAAAAGAGGCATTTTGGCTGGCTACACGAAGATGACAAGCCATAGCTAATTCGCATCCTCCTCCTAATGCAAATCCATTAACAGCGGCTAATATCGGTTTTGGACAAGATTCGATTCTATTCAATACATTGTGCCCATCTCTCGATAATTTCTTAGCTTTATTGCCATCAAAACTTGAAAATTCGGAAATGTCTGCACCCGCAGCAAATGCTTTTAAGCCTTTTCCTGTAATGATTACTGATTTAATCGCATCATTGTCATATATTTCGTCCAATGCTTCATCCATTTCTGTGAAAAATTGGATATTAAGTGCATTGTATTTTTCTTCTCTATCTATGGTTACGGTCAATATACCATTATTTATTTCCTTTAATAAAATCTTACTCATGTGTTATATTTTTTTACAAATTTACTTATTTGATGATTATTTTTAGTTATTTTTTAAATTTTCTTCATAGTCGTTTTGAATCCATTTGTAAATCTCTATTTGACTTCTAAAAGATTCAATGCCTTCTCTTTTCATTTCATTACTCATTTCCAAATCATGAAATCTTGATTTTTGATTATCTTTTAACTGAAGATTGAGGTAGTTTAATATCTTTTTTTGCAGCAATTTGTCTATGATTGGTACGCCCACTTCTACCCGAAAGTCAATATTTCTAGGCATTAAATCTGCGGAGCTAATATATAATTTTTCCTTAGGATTGTTTTTGAAATAGTATACTCTCGCATGTTCTAGAAATTTATCAATAATACTAATCGCTTCTATATTCTCACTAATTCCGGGAAGATTTGGAATTAAGCAACAAATACCTCGGATGATAAGTTTTATTTCTACACCTATCTGACTGGCTTCATACAGTTTATCGATAATTTGGTCATCTACTAGGCTATTCATTTTGAATAAAATATAGCCTTTTTTACCTTCTTTATGGGCTTTAATTTCATTATCAATACCTTGCAAAATAATACTTCGAGTACTAAATGGCGAAATCATCAGTTTTTTAAAGGTTTGTGGTTTTTGGTTTTCCAAAAATTTAAAAACGTTCGCTACATCTTTAGCTATTTCGGGTAGAGATGTAAATAGCGAAATGTCGCTGTATATATTTGCGGTCACTTCATTGTAATTTCCTGTGGATATATTACAGAAATATTTTGTTTTATTGTTTTCTTTCTTCGTAATATAAACTATTTTTGAATGTACTTTCAAGTTGGGATTTCCATACAAAACCTTGATGCCTTCTTCTTCCATTTGTTTGGCCCAATAAATATTATTTTCTTCATCAAAACGTGCCGTTACTTCCATCACTACGGTAACTTTTTTTCCATTTTTTACGGCATTGATAAGAATATTGGCAATTTGAGATTTTTTTGAAAGTCTGTAAAGACTCATCTTAATTTCATTCACATATGGATCAATACTGGCTTCACGTAAGAAATTTAGCAAATAATCAAATGAGTTAAATGGATAAAAAAGCAAGACATCTTTATTTGAAATCGTATTAAAAATGGTTTTTCCCGATTCCATTTTAAAATTGGGAATAGGAGTGTTTTTATCGTATAAAAGATGTTTCATCCCAAAATCTGGAAATTTTGTAAAGTCCTTGAAATTATGGTATTTCCCACTCAAAACCACATTTCTCTTTGAAATTTGAGAGCGTTTGAGTATATAATGTAATAAATCTGATGGAATTCGTTTGTCTGCAATAAAACGAACTGGTTTACCTTTTTTTCGTAGTTTGAGGCTTTTTGATAATTTGTCTACAATAGAATTGGAAATATCATTGTCTATTTCTAGCTCCGCATCACGAGTTACTTTAATAGTAAACGCTTCAAAAGTATCCATTTCAAATACTTTGAATATTTCGGATAAATTGACTCTAATGATATCGTCAAGAAGCATTACATATTTTTTAGAAGAATCTTTACAGGGCACTTCTACAAACCGCGAGAAATAATCTGTAGGAATTTCAATTAAGGAAAATTGAGATTTATAGGTTTCTTCTTGCGACATTTTGATAGCCAAATAAATGGATTTATCTTTTATGGCGGGAAATTTTAATGAATCTTTTAAAATTAAGGGTGTAATGCCTTGCCTAATATTGGAATTGAAAAACTGTTTAACCCATTGCAATTGATCGGCTTTCAGATTACCTTCATGCAAGAAAAAAACACCGTTTGCTGCTAGATCTTTTTTTATTTTTGAAAAGGCTCTTGCAAAATAGTACTCATCTTTTTTTAATGTTTGATAAATTTCATTTAAGACTTCTTCGGGATTAAAATTAAGTGACTTTGCCAGATTTTTTCCAATAAGTTTATTTAAAGTGCCTACTCGTACTCTAAAAAATTCATCTAAATTATTGGAATATATGCCCAAAAATCGCAATCGTTCCAATACAGGTACCGAGGCATCTAGCGCTTCTTGAAGTACACGTTTGTTAAAAGCCAACCAACTGATTTCTCTATTATGTTTAGGTAACATATTTTGTTTTTTAAATTTTATTGAATAAAGTTTACAAAACTAATCCTTATTTTGATTTTATGTTTAATATGTTTTATTATGTTTTCGTTAATATTTTTTATTTATAAGTTTCCAGTACGTCCTCCGTCTACCGGTAGATTGATTCCCGTGATATAACTCGCTTCTTTGGATGCAAGAAAAGCTACCGCGTTGGCTATTTCTTCGGGTTGTCCAAATCGTTTCATAGGGATTTCGGCTAGCATTTCTTCTTCTACCTCTTTGTATTCTTTTTGAAGTTTAGAGGATTTTGTCTCAATGATAGATGCCAATCTTCCCGTAGCTGTTGCTCCTGGCAAGACATTATTAACTGTAATCTGATAGGGTGCCAATTCATTAGCTAGCGTTTTTGCCCAATTAGCTACAGCCGCTCTAATGGTGTTGGAAACTCCTAAATTGGGCAAAGGTTGTTTTACCGATGTAGAGATAATATTGATAATTCTACCAAATTTATGAGCTT
>JBIILY010000125.1:0-4712 GCA_044338225.1 Chitinophagales bacterium | reverse complement strand
TACCAAGCTAAAATTGGAGACCAATCCATCATTGCCACCCAAAACGGCGGCACGGAGGGCATTGCCGCCTACCGATCGATGTCTTTTTTCAAAACGAGCCAAGCTGGAGCCCGATACATTTTTATTATTTTCCAAAATATTTTTTAAAATGGTAACGTGCGCCGTATCTGAGATAGAACTAGACGTTTTGGTCTTTTTTCGAGCATTGATTACAGAGACCGAAATGCTTTTTTCGGTATCCAACAATACGCCTAATACGTAATCATACCCAAATATCTGTCCAATTTTTGCTAAAATGTTGGCACGTAGGGAAGGTTTAGGTAATTCCTCTGGGGTTATTTGATTTTTATGGGCAAATGCGATTGCATGAGAGTATTCAATTTCGCTCATTTGAAAAAAGACTTGCGCTACATGAGCGTCCTCTTCATTTTCTGCTAATAATTTGTATAAAAAACTCGCGTCAATTTCGGTTTGGATATTTTGCAAACTATTTTGTAAGGATGTCATATATTGTGTTTAAAGATTCACAAAGGTATTGTAGAATATTTACAAAAGCAAATTCTTTTGAGATGCAATGAAAGTATTTGTTTTTTTAATAGGTAAATATTTTCTAAAATTACCATCGTCACCCCGCAAAACCAAAAGCTATTTATAAGTAAGATTGGTATAAATTATTTTTGTATTTGGATAAAGGAATTATATTTGTCTTTCTAAATTCAAAAAAATGGCTGAACTTAAGAAAGAAATTAAACTTTTTGATGCAATAATGCTAGTGGCGGGTTCTATGATTGGTTCGGGTATTTTTATTGTCAGTGCCGATGTGGCGCGTCAAGTAGGTTCTTCTGGATGGCTTCTTGCAGCGTGGGCGTTGGCTGGAGTGCTTACATTGATAGGTGCCGTATGTTATACCGAGCTAGCGGGGATGTTTCCCACTACAGGCGGTCAATACGTATTTCTACAAAAAACGTATGGAAATTTGATAGGTTTTTTGTACGGATGGGCATTTTTTGCAGTGATTCAAACGGGAACGATTGCCGCGGTAGCTGTCGCTTTTTCAAAATATTTTGGTGTTTTATTGCCCGATGTCATCAGTGATAAAATAGTGTTTTTTAGTTTGGGAAATACATCTATTCAGCTTACTTCACAGCGATTGGTCGCTATTTTGAGTATCATCTTGCTCACATATATCAATACCAAAGGCGTGAAATTAGGGAAAATAGTTCAGAATTTTTTTAGCAGTACCAAAATTATAGCACTCATACTTATTATTATCTTTGGGTTGTGGCTAGGCTTCAATCCCGATGTGTTTCAGCTTAATTTCTCTAATATCTTTGAAGCAAAACAAGTAGCCAAAGGAAGTGAAAATGGATTGATGAATGTATTGTCACCATTTGGAATTTTAATAGCATTGGGCGTGTGTCAAGTGGGGACGTTGTTTTCGAGCGATGCATGGAATAATATAACAATGATAGGTGGCGAAGTGAAAAACCCCGAAAAAACCTTGACGAGAGGGTTGATTTTTGGAACATTTTTAGTCACTATTTTGTATTTGCTTATCAATATCGTTTATCTATGTATTTTGCCATTGCAAGGCGTAGAAGCAGGAGCTACTATAATGGAACGAGGTATTCAATTTGCTTCGGAAGATAGAGTCGCTGCGGCAGCGGCTTCATTGATTGGGGGCAATACCTTTACGATAATTATAGCGATATTGATTATGATTTCTACCTTTGGATGTAACAATGGACTCATTATTATGGGCGCAAGAACGTCATATAAAATGGCTGAAGAAGGAATGTTTTTTCAAAAATTTAAAAAAATAAATAAGGCCTTGGTGCCATCCGTTGCACTTTGGGGACAGTGTTTTTGGGCGAGTATGCTCTGTATTTCAGGACAATATGGCAATTTGTTGGATTATATTATGGGCGTCGTAATTTTATTTTACATACTTACCATTTTTGGGATATTTATACTGCGTAGAACGATGCCCGACGCTCATAGACCTATCAAAGTGCCGTTGTATCCATTCCTGCCAATTTTATATATTGTTTTGGCAAGTATTATCTTGGCTATACTTATGATAGAAAAACCTCAATATACATACCCCGGCATATTTATTGTATTATTGGGTGTGCCTTTGTTTTATTGGTTCAGGAGATCTAAATAATTCTATTTTACTTCACCTTTTTCTCCAAATCCAATATTCGTTCAAAAAGTTCGGGTAATTTTTTGATGAGTGCTTGCGCTTTCAGCATTTTGGAATAATCCCAAGCAGGAGAGCCCGTTACGGCGCTTCCTTTTTCTTTCAGCGCTTTTGATACGCCGCTTTGTGCATTTATTTTGCTGCCATCGGCTATTTCTATATGTCCCACTATGCCCGCTTGTCCGCCTATCATTACTTGATTGCCTATTTTGGTACTGCCCGAAATCCCCGCTTGTGCCGCTACTACGGTATTTTGTCCTATCGATACATTATGCGCTATTTGGATTAGGTTGTCTAGTTTCGTGCCTTTTTGTATGCGTGTACTTCCCATCGTAGCGCGGTCTATGACCGTATTTGCGCCTATTTCTACAAAATCTTCTACTACTACATTGCCCACTTGAGGAATTTTTGAAAAACTGCCATCGAGTGTAGGTGCAAAACCAAACCCATCACTTCCTATCACTACACCAGAATGAATGATGCAATTATTGCCTATTTCACATTCGTGGTAGATATTTACACCCGAATAAATAATGGTATTTTCGCCTATCTTTACATTTTTACCAATAAATACATTCGGATAAATTTTGGCACCGTCGCCTATCTTTGCGCCTTCGGAAATGTACGAAAAAGCCCCTAAGTAGATGTCATTGCCCAGTAGTGCTTTTTCATCTACAAAACTAGGATTTTCTATGCCGGTCTTATGAACGTTGGATTGATAAAATTGCAAAAGTTTTGCAGTAGCTTCGTACGCATTTTCTACCTTGATGAGCGTTGTAGTATCTGGGACCGTATAGCTAAAATCTTTGGATACTAATAAAACAGATGCTTTAGTATTCTCTAGGTATTTGGCATATTTTTCATTGCTAAAAAAACAAATACTATCTGCTTGCGCTTCTTCAATTTTTGAAAATCGAGATACGATATTATTTTCATTTCCTTCTATTTGCCCACCTATGAGTTGGGCTATGTCTTTGGCTCTAAATTGCATTTGCCAAAGATAAATTAATTTTTAAAAATTAAAGTAAATTATTTTTAAGGCTAAAAAATAAATTCTATTACTTTTGTGATAACCAAAAAATAAAATATATGTCAAAATATCAAAAAGAGATCGATGCGTTTATTGCGAGTGTCTTGAAAAGAAATCCCAATGAACCCGAATTTATTCAAGCGGTAACGGAGGTGGCGGAAACGGTAATCCCATTTATAGAAGAAAATCCAAAATATAAAACTGGAAAAATTTTGGAACGAATTGCAGAGCCAGAGCGTGTCATTATGTTTCGTGTGCCTTGGGTAGATGACAAAGGCGAAGTACAAATCAATAGAGGCTATCGTATTCAAATGAATTCGGCTATAGGCCCTTACAAAGGCGGCTTGCGCTTTCATCCCTCTGTAAATTTAAGTATTTTGAAATTTTTGGCTTTTGAGCAAGTATTCAAAAACTCATTGACTACCTTGCCAATGGGTGGCGGAAAAGGCGGCTCGGATTTTGACCCAAAAGGAAAAACCGATAATGAAGTGATGCGTTTTTGTCAAAGTATGATGACCGAATTGAGCAAACATATTGGCGCCGATACCGATGTTCCTGCAGGAGATATAGGCGTAGGAGGACGCGAAATAGGATTTATGTATGGACAATACAAGCGATTGAGAAATGAATTTACAGGTGTATTGACGGGAAAAGGTGCTACATGGGGCGGTAGCCTTATTAGACCAGAAGCCACGGGATATGGCTGTGTTTATTTCACCGAAGAAATGCTTAAAACCCAAAATGATAGTTTTAAAGGAAAAACGGTAGCCATTTCAGGTTCGGGCAATGTAGCGCAGTATGCTTGTGAAAAAGCAACGCAGTTGGGAGCAAAAGTTATTACGCTAAGCGATAGCGAAGGAACGCTTTATGATGAGAATGGAATCGATGCCGAAAAATTGGCATGGGTGATGGAACTCAAAAATGTAAAAAGAGGTAGAATTAAAGATTATGTATCTAAATTTGGCGGTATATTTATTCCAAATGCTCGTCCATGGGAAATTAAATGTGATATAGCGCTGCCATGTGCTACACAAAACGAATTGGATTTAGCTGATGCCGAAAAATTGGTTAATCAGGGTGTAAAAGCTGTAGCAGAAGGCGCTAATATGCCTTGTACTCCCGAAGCATTTGCCTATTTTATAGAAAAAAATGTTATGTACGCACCTGGTAAAGCATCCAATGCAGGTGGTGTAGCTACAAGTGGCTTGGAGATGAGCCAAAATTCATTGCGATTGGCATGGACAAGAGAAGAAGTAGATGAAAGATTGCATAATATTATGAAAAACATACATACTGCCTGCGTAAAATATGGAACAGAAAATGGTCGTGTAAATTATGTAAAAGGCGCAAATATTGCTGGATTTGTAAAGGTGGCAGATGCTATGATAGATCAAGGCGTGGTGTAAATACTACAATAAGTCTTCAAAATGATTGACTTGAAATAGTTTGTCGTTTTTTGAAATAATCCCTATATGTGAA
>JBIILY010000124.1:0-4740 GCA_044338225.1 Chitinophagales bacterium | reverse complement strand
GAAGTTGGGCGCAAAATCATCGATATTCATGCCTCTGGACTTGTAATACTCTAGAAACGTAAATCCATTAGAAAGGGTAAAGGCCAACTGACTGATGGGATTAGCACCTGCTTCGGCGATATGATATCCAGAAATAGACACCGAATAGAAATTTCTAATTTTATGGTTTATGAAGTATTCCTGCACATCTCCCATGAGCTTCAAGGCAAAATCGGTAGAAAAAATACACGTGTTTTGGGCTTGATCTTCTTTGAGAATATCTGCCTGAACCGTGCCACGCACTTTGCTAATCGCTTCCGCTTTGATTTTTTCATAGACTTCTTTTGGTAAAACCTGATCACCAGTCACTCCTAAAAGCATCAATCCTAGCCCTCCGTTTCCTTCGGGTAGCCCTTGGTCGTTGTATGGGATATAGTTCGGACGGTTTTTGCCTTGATAGATTGCTGCAATTTTCTTTTCTACTTCGGCCTCCAATCCATTGGCCTTGATGTATTTTTCACATTGCTGATCGATGGCGGTATTCATAAAAAACGCAACCAACATAGGTGCGGGTCCATTGATAGTCATACTCACCGATACATTGGGCTCGCACAAATCGAATCCACTGTATAGCTTTTTCATATCGTCCAGACAACAGATAGATACGCCACTATTTCCTATTTTACCATAGATGTCGGGTCTTTTTCCTGGATCTTCTCCATAGAGCGTTACGCTGTCAAAAGCTGTAGAAAGCCTTTTGGCGGGCATTCCCAAAGAGACATAATGGAATCGCTTATTGGTTCGTTCGGGGCTTCCTTCACCAGCAAACATACGTGTAGGGTCTTCGTTTTCTCTTTTGAACGGATATACTCCAGCCGTAAAAGGAAATTCTCCGGGTACATTTTCTTGAAGATTCCATTTGAGCAAGTCGCCCCAAGCTTCATATTTCGGAAGCGAAATTTTTGGAATATTGAGGTTGGACAAACTTTTACTATGAGTTGCTATTTTTATTTCTTTGTCACGCACCTTGAATACATAGAAATCATCGCTATATTTTTTAACTTTTTCACTCCAATTTTCGATAATTCTTCGATTGTCTGGCGATAGTTTTTCTTCTAAGTTTTTGTACAATTTATCAATAGATTCAACGGCTGAAGAATCATTTGCTTGTTCGGCTTCTTTTTTTGCGAGCATCAATCCATACAATCGCTGTGCTATAGATCCTTGGGAATCAACATCTTGGTTATACTTTCGAATGGTTTCTGATATTTCGCTCAAATATCGATTTCGATGTGGCGGAATGATATAGATTTTCTCACTTTGTTCTAAAATTTCCACATTTTGGATTGGAAACAAATCTGCTATTGCGTTTGACATATCTTTTTATTTTTATATTTTCTTTAATTTTTTACGCACTTTGATATTTCTCTTTGTATTTTCTAGAAATCGTTCGCATGAGATTGATAAATAAAAGATTCGTTCCTGGGTCGTTAAATTGTGATGCTATGGTTCCATAAACAGGCATGGTCTCGGGATCTACATCCCATAAATTATGATTTCTTTGGAAAGTTTTCTTTACATCACGAATTGCGTCTTGAGCCCCGCGTTTATCGAATTTGTTGATAGCTACAATATCTGCAAAATCGAGCATATCTATCTTCTCTAATTGCGAAGCGGCGCCAAATTCTGGCGTCATAATATACATAGACACATCGCTATGATCTACTATTTCGGTATCGCTCTGACCTATTCCAGATGTTTCAAGAATAATCAAATCAAAAGTGGCCATTTTTAATATTTCAACTGCTTCATTAACATATTTAGATAATGCGAGATTGCTCTGACGAGTCGCTAAGCTCCTCATAAACACTCGAGAATCGTTGATCGAGTTCATACGGATGCGATCGCCTAATAGGGCGCCTCCCGTTTTTCGCTTGGATGGATCTACTGATAAGATGGCTATGCGCTTATCTGGATATTCAAACAGGAATCTACGAACGATTTCATCAATCATAGATGACTTTCCGGCTCCACCTGTTCCCGTAATTCCCAGCACGGGCGTTGGCATTATCTTTTTATCGGGGAAAAATTTTCTCAAATCATTATCTAAACCATCAGGGAAGTTTTCTGCTGTAGATATCAATTTAGCTAGAAATTTTGAATCACATAACTTAAAAGCTTTGTGAAAATCTTCTTTACTCTTATAATCAATATAACTTTCTACCGCTCCTGAAGGAAAATCACATTTAGATACCAAATCATTGATCATTCCGTCCAGTCCCATAGCTCGTCCATCGTCTGGAGAATAGATTCTGCTTATACCATAAGCCTGTAATTCCTCTATTTCGGTAGGCAAGATCGTACCGCCGCCCCCACCAAAGATTTTTACATGACCACAGCCATTTTCTTTTAGTAGGTCGTACATATATTTGAAAAATTCAATATGTCCGCCCTGATAGCTTGTAATTGCTATTGCATTGGCATCTTCTTGAATGGCTGTATTGACGATTTCTGCTACCGAACGATTGTGGCCTAGATGAACGACTTCCACACCTCGTTGCTGGATGATACGACGCATAATATTAATAGCTGCATCGTGACCATCAAAAAGAGACGCTGCCGTTACTATTTTTATTTTATTTTTAGGAACATAGTTTTGAGGCAAATGTTCTTGTAATTGATTTTGTGATTGCATGGCACTCATTTTATTTTTTGTGCAAATTTAATAAAAAAAAGATAAAAAATAAAGATGAGTTTATTATAAAAATAAAATTTGTTACATTTATTATAAAATGTTGATTGTTAAATGTTTATATAATTATCTGCCAATATAAACCATTAGTATGGCTATATCGCTTGGATTAATTCCACTAATACGTTTGGCTTGTCCCAATGTTTTGGGTTGTATTTTTTTAAGTTTTTCTCTTGCTTCTGTTGAAATGCTTGTAAGCTTAGAATAATCAAAATTATCGGGAATCATCAAATCTTCTAAATTCTTTGATTTCATAGCTACTTCTTTTTCCTTATCAATATATCCTTTATATTTATGTTCAATTTCTGCACTAATAAGAGCTGAATTGCTAAAGTTTTCAAATATCAATCTAAGTTTATCGATTTTAAGAATTTCTTCGATAGATATTTCGGGACGCGTAAGAATATTTCCTAGAGGTACTTGCTGTTTTAAACTAGCTGTTCCCAATGTTTCAAATAAATAATTAACCTCATCGGGAGTAACTTTTACAGTGTTAAACAAATCCAATATCTTTTCTACTTCTTCTTTTCTCGTTTTCATTCGGGCTACCCTATCTTCTTTTGCCAATCCTAATTTTTCGCCAATAGACGTTAATCTAAAATCACAATTATCTCCCCTCAATAGTATTCTGTACTCTGCCCGACTCGTAAACATTCTATAGGGTTCTTCTGTTCCTTTGTTGACCAAATCGTCAATTAGTACACCTATATAACTTTCATCACGTTTCAAAACCAAAGGTTCTAAATCATCTATGATTCTACAAGCATTAATTCCTGCAACTAAACCTTGGCCGGCTGCCTCTTCATAACCCGTTGTTCCATTTATTTGACCTGCAAAAAATAGATTTTTAATCAATTTTGTTTGTAAATAAATATCTAACTGAGTAGGTGGAAAATAATCGTATTCTATGGCATAACCAGGACGATACATTTTTACATTTTCAAATCCTGGTATTTGCTTTAAAGCATTATATTGAACATCATACGGCAAAGAAGTAGAAAATCCATTAACATATATTTCATTGGTATTCCATCCTTCGGGTTCTACAAAAATCTGATGTCTATCTTTATCCGCAAAACGATTGATTTTATCTTCTATGCTAGGACAATATCTTGGTCCTACCCCTTCTATATCTCCATTAAACATAGGACTTCTATCAAAACCTTCTTTTAATGAACTATGAACTTCTTGATTTGTATACGTTATCCAGCAGCATCTTTGTTCTTTTGGTTTTTGGATATCCATAAAAGAAAACCCTTCTATAATAGGATCTCCTTCTTGTCTTTCCATTTTTGTATAATCCAGACTTCTTCCATCTACTCTAGGTGGCGTTCCTGTTTTCATTCTTCCACTTTCAAATCCTAAAGTTATTAATTGTTCCGTAATTCCTGTAGCTTTAGCTTCTGCTGCACGTCCACCACCAAATTTTTTATCTCCAATGTGTATTAAACCATTTAGAAAAGTTCCATTGGTTAATACGACCGCTTTAGATTCTATTTCTATTCCCAGTTGTGTTTTCACGCCTACAACTTTATTATCTTCAATTAATAATTCAGATACCATTTCTTGATATATATCCAAATTATCAATATTCTCTAAATGCTCTCTCCACAGAGAAGCAAACATCATTCTATCATTTTGTGAACGAGGACTCCACATAGCAGGGCCTTTGCTTCTATTTAACATTCTAAACTGAATCATTGACATATCGGATATAATTCCCGACAAGCCACCCAATGCATCTATTTCTTTTACTATTTGACCTTTAGCTACACCACCCATTGCAGGATTACAACTCATCTGTCCTATTACTTGCATATTCATCGTAATAAGTAGTGTTTTTTTTCCTATATTGGCAGCAGCAGCAGCAGCTTCACAACCAGCATGACCAGCGCCAACTACAATAATATCATATTTATGAAACATAATTTCCTTATTTAGTATTTAGTGGCTTAATTAAACTATTATTTAATTCTATATATTCGTTTTCTTCTATAAAATTAATAAAA
>JBIILY010000123.1:0-4775 GCA_044338225.1 Chitinophagales bacterium | reverse complement strand
CAAGAAAATAAAATATTAGAGTCGCCGTATGCTTTAGATATATTGAAATATAAACCTGGTAAATCTCCAGTAGCAGTATATGTAAACAATCCTTACAAGGTAATAGGGGCTGATTTTAAATTAACTATAAGAGATACTCCTGTTGTATCACCAAATAAAGTTAGTTTGGAAAAAGGTTTTTGGGAATTGGAAGTAGATGGAGAAATAATAGCCTCAGAAAAAAATATTTCAAGACCTTTTGATCAGCAAATTCAAGTCGAGATTAATGGTGTATTGAAAGAATATGGTATATCGGTAGGGATCAGTGTAGCGGATTCTCTTGGAGTTGTAGCTAGGAATAAGCGTGGACATTATAGTATGATACATGCAGATGTAATCTACAGCGATACCAAAAATGAATGGTTACAATTTTTGAAAAATGAAGATAAAAAACTTTATGCAAGTTGGATACGATCGGGTAATTTTGAAGACGTATTTGTTACTACAACTCAATCTTCGGGTAGATTTTCATCATCATTAAATATTGTGAATGGGGTAAAAGTTTTTTCAGATCCCAAATCTAATTATTCTAATTTATACGATTCAAGAATTGCTCCATATTGTTTGACTTCTAATAATGCAATAGAAAATTCGACATTAGATGAAAATAATTATGCAAGTTATGGACCCGGATTCAAATGGAAAGCACTTACTAATAATTATACTAGAAGTCAAACTGTGGCTGAAGGTCCTGAAAATAACTTAGATTCTATATTTAGTGTAGACTTAGTAATTACGCCTGATAAAGATAAATGGAGTCAATGTATCGTTTTAGAAACAGGAGAAACACCTGAGAATCATGAATACAATGCGTTGAAAGGTCAGATAAGAAAAGCACCTTCTTTAGATAAAGATCAAAATCAAATTTCAGGTGATTTTGGAAGAAGTTATTTTCCAGGCTATGCTATCAATTTGGAAACAGGACAAAGAGTGAATGTCTATTTTGGTGAAAATTCTAGATTGATAGGTAAAGGCGGTGCTAATATGTGGTGGGATCCAACAGATAAAACAATTACGCCACTTAATTCTCCAATATTAGGAGGTAGTCATTTTGTATATATTACGAATACATTGTATGATGGTGGAGAAACGGATCAACAAGTTATGTTAGCTAATTTTAATAAAGATAAAAATAATGCAGATGTAAATTTAGCTTTGTTAAATCAATCTAACAATACCACCGAGTTAAATCCAAAAGTAGCCGCAATATATAGAACTTTTGCTTGGACATTTATTCCTCATATGAAAGAAGGTTTATCATTGTATGACAAAGATGGTGTGTATAAAATTCCGTCTGATATTAGAATGAAAATAAGAGTACAAGCTCCTTATGCTTATTATTTAGATAATAGCAAATTGGAATATGAGTTTTCAACGAAAGGATTGGCTCCATCCAGAGGTGATAAAGAATTGATAAAAGCAGCTTTTAATGATATGGTAATTGTCCCAAATCCATACAATGCATATTCTGTATATGAAGCCAGTGTTTCACAAAATACTATTAAAATTGTTAATGTTCCGAAAAAAGCAAAAATTTCAATTTTTACTACAGATGGGGTATTAGTGAGAACTTTGAAACAATCATTGGATGAAAATGTGGATTTATTCTATGGCGCCAATCAAAAAACAGGTGAAAGTAATCTTGACAATTCAATTTCTTGGGATTTGAGAACGAATTCTGGTGTTTTAATCTCAAGCGGGGTTTATTATATTAATGTAGAATCTCCTGAGTACGGAAGCAAAGTGTTGAAATTATTTGCTACGATGCGTTCAGCAGATGTAAGTAATTTTTAATTTATAAGATAGTCAATTAAGTATATGATTAAAATTTTAAAAACTATAGGTGTGTTGTTTATATGCACTAATTTATTTGCAGGAAATTCGGACAGAGCAGGAGAAGCGGGTGCCTATGAATTATTAATTACTCCTCAGGCAAAAACGATGGGCATGTTTGGTATCAATTCTGCCAATGTTAGAGGCGTGGATGCATTTGGAACAAATATAGGTGGATTAGCTATGAATCGAAAGATTTCAGTTATGGCAAATTATACCTCATGGTTGTCAGGTACCGAAACCAGTCTAATGAATTTAGGTGTAGCAGGGGAAATCTCTCCTGGAAATAATTTAGGTTTTAATGTTAACTATTTGAGTTATGGAAAAATACCTTTAACTACTACCGCAAATGGTACAACGGCTTTAGGTACTTTTTCTCCATTTATGCTAAATCTTGGCTTTTCATTTGCTAGAAGATTTAGTAAATATGTCAATGGAGGTGTTACGTTAAAACTAATTAGTGAAGGAATCAGTAATGTAAGTGCTACAGGCGCAGCTTTAGATGCAGGGTTGCAATATACAACGGGAGAATTGGATGATATCCATTTTGGAGTTCATATTAGAAATATTGGCTTCCCAATGCAATATTCTGGAGATGGGCTAACGGTTAAGAGACCCGCTCCTGGAAGTGCTAGTTATGAAATTCCATATAATTTAAGAGCGGCTAAATTTGAACTGCCTACTCAGTTTTCAATAGCATTTACGAAAGATTTGTATTTTGGTAAAATGCCAGAAACGAAAGAGTTCTTTTGTAAACCAGCTCATAGATTATCTTTATCAGGAAGTTTTATTTATAATCCTTTTATTGAGAATGATTATGGTATTGGCGCAGAATATGCTTATAGAGAAAAATTTGCATTTAGATTCGGATATTTGTATCAAACCAATGGTATTGATAAAGAAACTACAAAAAGAGCTCACATGGGAATTGCCGCTGGATTTTCAGTGGATGTACCTATGAGTAAATCAAAAAATCCTTCTGTATTAGAAATTAGTTATAATTACAGACCTTCTTGGGTATTTGCGGGTACACATAATGTAGGATTTACATATATGTTGTCAAAAGGTATTTGTGATGACTATGAAGTTAAAAAATTGGCTATTGCTGAAGTAGTAAAAGAAGCTAAACCAATTGAAAAACCAAGAGTTGAAACTAGAGTAGATACAGTATTGGTTCAGTTACCTCCTAAAATTGAGACGGTAGTACAATATAGGGATGTGAACAAAATGTTTAAGGATTTTGCACAACGTATTGAATTTAAAACAGCTAGTGCTCAGTTAACATTGAAAGGTATGGGAGCATTGGATGTAATTGGAGACTTAATGCGAAATTATCCAGAGAATAAATTTAACGTAATAGGTCATACCGATGAGATGGGTAAACCTGAAAATAATATGACTCTTTCTAAAAATAGAGCTATTGCAGTAGCTAAATATTTGATAGCGTCTAAATCCATTCCAGAAAATGCGATTAATGTAGAATGGTTTGGTCAAGAAAAACCTATTGCTGATAATAGAACGGAAGAAGGTCGTCAGATGAATAGACGTGTAGAAATTACATTGGTAGATGATGGTAATTTGAAAAGTACAGGAAGTACCTCTACTACGATAAAGGAAACACCTACGGCACCTAAATCTACAGCTCCAAAAGCAGAGCCTGCAAAAGTAGCTCCAAAAACTTCAAATTCTGCACCGTCTTCAACGGAAGCGGCGCCAGCTAATTCATTGGAAAACGATTTGAAAGAAGATGCTAAGAGTCTTAAATTTATAATAGGAACCGATTCTATCAAGAAAATTGGTTTGAGAACGACTACTAGAATTGCTGCTAATTTAGCGGATGCTACATTTACCAAAATAAAAATT
Organism: Chitinophagales bacterium; assembly: GCA_044338225.1. Lineage (GTDB taxonomy): Bacteria > Bacteroidota > Bacteroidia > Chitinophagales > JADJOU01 > CHPMRC01. Next base: position 1,040 of record JBIILY010000123.1, on the reverse strand, counting down.
ATATCACATACGGATAATGGTAAATATGCATTTCCTAATATGGATATTGCTACCAAAAGAGCAGAAGCTATTAAGAAATTACTTTCGGATAAAGGAGTGCCTGCTTCAAAAATTGAAGCTGAAGCGAAAGGGGATTCTTCTCCCATCGATTCTAATGATTCCGAAACAGGAAAAGAAGCAAATAATAGAATTGAGCTTATATTGATAAAATAGTTCTATATTTGCAAAATTATATCGGAGACGTTTCTTTGAAAAAAGGAACGTCTCTGTTTTTTTAAATTAAATAAATAGTTTATTATATGTCTAATGTTTTTTTAACAAAAGAAAGCTTTGAAAAATTAAAATCTGAAATTCTGTTTTTGAAAACTGAAGGTAGAGCAGAAGCAGGTGCTGCATTGGCTGAAGCAAGAGAAAAAGGTGATTTGAGTGAAAACGCAGAATATGATGCCGCTAAAGAAGAACAAGCAAAATTGGAAAAACGTATTGCTATGTTGGAGACCGCTCTCACTAATGTAAGATTATTAGATATTAATGATATTGATACGAGTACCGTAAGTATTTTAACGAATGTAAAAGTTAAAAACTTAAAAGCAAATAAAGAATTTAATTATCAAATAGTTTCGGAAATAGAAGCGGATGTAAAAGTGGGTAAATTATCTGTATCATCTCCTATAGGCCGTTCATTGCTAGGACATAAAAAAGGAGATAAAATTACGATTACTACACCCGCAGGCCCAATAGATTACGAAATATTAGATATTTCTAAATAATATTCTTTCATGGCATCAATCTTTACCCGAATTATTCAAGGTGAAATACCTTCTTATAAAGTGGCGGAGAATGCCCATTGCTATGCCTTTTTAGATATTTTTCCACTACAGCGAGGACATGTGTTGGTTGTCCCGAAGAAGGAAGTGGATTTTATTTTTGATCTAGAAGATTCGGAATATCTAGAATTGATGTCATTCTCAAAGAAAATAGCTAAGGCAATTCAAAAGGCGATACCTTGTGAAAGAGTAGGAATGACCGTAATTGGACTA
>JBIILY010000122.1:0-4791 GCA_044338225.1 Chitinophagales bacterium | reverse complement strand
TTAGATATTATTATGAAGAGGTTCTAGACCTTACGGATTATATGTTGAAATTTCCCAAACCTAAAGCGTCTCATACGCTTCCAAAAGTTCTGAGCAAAAAAGACCTCGCCAAAATGTTTGAAAAAACAGAAAATATCAAACATCGTTTGATTTTGCTTTTGGTATATGGGATGGGGCTTAGAGTCAGTGAGATTGTAGGGCTGAAAATTGAAGACATCGATTCGGGACGCATGATGGTGCATCTAAGGCAGGCAAAAGGAAAAAAAGACCGCTATGTGCCATTGCCTCAATCAGTTTTGGAACTTTTGCGCGAATATTATATAACTTATAAACCGAAAGAGTATCTTTTTGAAGGCATGACAGGAGGGCAGTATACCATTCGTTCGGCACAATCGGTTTTTAAACAAGCGATGAATCGTGCGGAAATCAATAAAAAAGTTGGCATTCATGGTTTGCGACATTCCTATGCTACGCATTTGTTAGAATCGGGTATAGATATTGTATTTATACAAAAATTATTGGGACATAAAGACATTCGCACCACCTTGCAGTATACCAAAATATCGGATAAGTCTATTGGACGTATCGCCAGTCCGCTGGATGAGATTATGAATAAGAAATAGTTTTTACAAATCCATACTCAATCTACAAAAATCTGCTACCGATAATTGTTCGGGGCGGAGTCCTTTGATGGTTTCTAGGTATGTAGTGTCTTTGAATTGAAGACCTTTGAGAGAGTTATTGAGGGTTTTTCGTCGTTGGTTGAAGGCGGCTTTTACCACTATTTTGAGGTTGAGATAGGGTGCCAAAGGCGTTTCTCTTCGTTTCATGGATATAATTCCCGATACGACTTTGGGCGGTGGATCAAATGCCGTAGCTGGAATATCAAAAAGGTATTCTACTTCGTAGATGCTCTGTGCTAGCACGCTCAAGATACCATAGTCTTTGGAACCATGTTTGGAGGCTATACGTTTGGCTACTTCTTTCTGAAACATACCTACAGAATCGGTTATTTTTTCGCAATTTTCAAGAATTAAAAAAATTATTTGCGTGGAAATATTATAGGGATAATTGCCCACCAGCATGATGCGGTTGCTTTTTATTTGTGCAAAATCAAATTTGAGTACATCGGTATGGAAGATGCGATTTTGAAGATACGGAAATTTTTTGGGTAATTCTACCACAAAACGATCGTCCATTTCTATCAAAAAATAGTCTTGATAGTTTCCATCAATCAGTTTTTGAGTCAAAGCACCCATGCCTGGCCCAATTTCTATAAGCGTTTCGAAGGGTTCTTGTTTTCGGATTTCGGCTACTATGCGGTCTAGAATTTCTTCATGTACCAAAAAATGCTGTCCTAATGATTTTTTTAATTCCATGATAATTAATCTAAATTGGGTCTCAAAAACTTTTTAAGACCTTCGGCATCAACGCCTTTTGCTTTAGCCAAATGCGCTATTTGATCTTCACCAATTTTGCCTATGCCAATATATTTGCTTTCGGGATGCGAAAAATAATACCCACAAACCGATGCCGTAGGAAACATGGCGTAATTTTCGGTAAGTGAAATGCCTACTTTTTCTTCTATTTCGAGAATATCCCAAATCGTTTTTTTCTCCGTATGATCGGGGCAGGCGGCATAACCTGGTGCTGGGCGAATGCCATGATATTTCTCTTGAATAAGCTCTTCATTGGTTAAGTTTTCATCCGGCGCATAGCCCCAAGTGTTTTTTCGGGTTTCTTCATGAAGCCATTCCGTAGTAGCTTCTGCCAATCGATCCGCAACGGCTTTGAGCAAAATGTCGCTGTAGTCGTCGTGATTTTTTTTGTATTGGTCCAAATATTCTTCAATGTCTAGCCCTGCTGTTACCGCAAAAAGACCAATAAAATCGCCCGAAGGTGCTATATAGTCCACCAAACTGATGTTTTTTTGCCCCGCTTGTTTTTTGGCTTGCTGGCGCATAAAGTGTAGTTTTCCTATCTCCAAATTTTTGGATTCATTGGAATAGAGCGTAAGGGTTTCTTCCTGTTTTTCGCAAGGAAAAATGCCCGTAATGGTATTGATAGTCAATATTCTGTCTTTTGTCAATTGGTCTAATAATGCATTGGCATCATCATACAATTTTTTGGCTTCATCGCCGTATCGTTCGTTTTCAAATATTCGAGGAAAAGTCCCTTTAAGCTCCCATGAGTTGAAAAATGGACTCCAATCGATATAAGGGCGCACCACGGAAATAGGCAAATTTTCGGTAATTTCTATACCTATTTCTTTCGGTTTTGGAATTTGATAATGTTCCCAATCCAATACCAATGCATTGCGTTGTGCTTCTTCAAAAGGTAATAATTCAACTTTTGAGGTACGTTTTTCATAGTTTTCTCGCAAAACTAGATATTGTTCTTTGAGTGCATTCGAAAAATTGGTTTTTTCGGTACTGATAAGCTTGGTAGCCACAGGTACGCTTTTGGATGCATCCAAAACGTGAAGTGTAACGCCACTATAATTGGGTTCAATTTTTACCGCTGTATGAATTTCACTCGTTGTAGCGCCTCCTACGAGAATAGGGATTTTGAGCCCCGCTTTTTCAAAAGCTTGCGCTACATCTACCATTTCGTCCAGTGAAGGCGTAATCAATCCACTCAAACCTACAATATCTACTTGATGCTTTATCGCTTCTTCCAAAATGCGCTCTTTCGGAATCATGACGCCTAAGTCTATCACTTCAAAGTTATTGCATTGGAGCACAATCCCTACAATATTTTTACCTATATCATGCACGTCGCCTTTTACGGTAGCGAGTAGAATTTTGCCTGCGCTATTGCCCACTTGACCATCGGCTTTGAGATAAGGCTCCAGAACCGCTACGGATTTTTTCATCACACGAGCACTTTTTACTACTTGTGGCAAAAACATTTTCCCACTGCCAAAAAGGTCGCCTACTACATTCATTCCCTGCATGAGCGGTTGCTCAATTACAAATAAAGCCTTGCCGTATTTCTCCAAAGCCTCCATCGTATCAGGTTCGATATATTCTACAATGCCTTTTACGAGAGCATGTTTGAGTCGTTCTTCTACCGATTCCTTGCGCCAGTCCGCTTCTTCTTTGGTAGTGTCTTTTTTTGTATTTTTGACACTTTCGGCATATTCGAGTAGCTGTTCGGTAGCTTCTTCGGTTCTATTAAGAAGTACGTCTTCTACTCTTTTGAGCAATTCTTTGTCAATATCATCGTATATTTCTAGCATGGAAGGATTGACAATGCCCATGTCCATACCGTGCTGAATGGCATGATACAAAAAGGCAGAATGCATGGCTTCACGCACCATGTTATTTCCTCTAAATGAAAAAGATACGTTACTTACGCCACCACTCACCTTGGCTCCGGGCAAATTTTCTTTAATCCATTTTGTAGCTTTGAAAAAATCCAAAGCATAGTTTTTGTGCTCTTCAATCCCTGTTCCCACTGGGAAAATATTGGGGTCAAAAATAATGTCATTGGGATTGAAATGAATCTTTGAAGTCAATAAATCATAACATCGTTTACATATATCAATTCGTTTTTGGTAAGTATCGGCTTGTCCATTTTCATCAAATGCCATGATGATAACCGCTGCACCATATTTTTTGATTTGCGAAGCTTGGTATAAAAACTCTTCTTCGCCATTTTTTAGGGAAATGCTATTGACAATCCCTTTTCCTTGAATACACTTGAGTCCTGCTTCTAAGATTTCCCATTTGCTGCTATCTATCATAATGGGAATACGAGCAATGTCGGGTTCGGATGCTATGAGGTGTAGAAAGTGAACCATAGTAGTTTTGCCATCTATCATGGCTTCGTCCATATTCACGTCCAAAACTTGTGCACCGCCTTCTACCTGCTCGCGAGCTACCGAAAGGGCTTCTTCAAATCGCTCTTCTTTAATCATTTTCAGAAACTTGGCCGAACCGGTTACGTTGGTTCGTTCGCCAATATTGACAAAATTGGTTTCTTTGGAAATGTTTAAAGGCTCAAGTCCTGATAATTGGGTCATGCTAAAAAAAATTGAAGTGCAAAGGTAATGTATTCTATTGAATTTTAGGCTAATTTGTTGCCAAGGAAAAATCCTGCATATATGACTAAGACGCTAATGAGAAAACTGGATACAAAATAGCCTAGAGCCGAAGCAATTTCTCCCTCTTGATTCAATCGAATCATTTCATAAGAAAGCGATGAAAAGGTACTAAAGCCACCGCAAATTCCCATGATCAAAAAAAGTTTTAATGCTGGCGAATCATCTGATTTGGCTTCAATAAATCCTACCGCAGTTCCCAGAATCAAACAAGCTAAAATATTGGCACTGAAAGTGGCTATAGGAAATTTTCCTGTATAAAAATTAGGCAAAAAGAGATGGAGCATATATCTCAGCGTGCCGCCAATACCACTACCTAAAAAAACAAGTACGAAATTTTTCATTGAGATAAAGGAGTTTTAAATGGATTCAACATGCTTTTTAAAGTTATCTAAAATCATTTGCCAGCCCATTTTTTGCATTTCAACTGGATTTTCATTTTCAGGGTCAAATGTGGTAGTTACTAGAGTACTTTCAACTTGAGGTTCAAAAAGTGTGGTAACTTCTCTACCTTCGCCCAATGCTGCACCTAAATGATAAGACAATTCTTTATTTAATTCCACATTATTATAAATGCCTTCAAAATCAAATCCAAAACTACCGTCTTTTGCTTCCATAAGCGCAGTATATTTTCCACCTACTCTTAAATCATTTTCTGCGCGAGGACAATGCCAGCTAGAGTCGGC
>JBIILY010000214.1:0-3369 GCA_044338225.1 Chitinophagales bacterium | reverse complement strand
CGCCCCCCAAGAACAAAAAAGGTTTTTCTTGGAGCATTGGCAATATAGATTTTAAGTCCTCAATCGATTGAATTATAATATACTCAGAGGCCTTACATTCGATACCAAAGGTATTGTATGGTTTTAACGAAATATTTTTTTGTATCTCCAAAATTTAAAATTTTAACTATTAAAAATTCGATTCCATAGTGCCGATAAGGCTTGTTTTAGCTCCCCTTTTTTAAATTTTTCTTGGGGTAAAATGCGCATTTCTCCTTTAGCATCTTTATATATTTTATAGTAAAAACGGAACGATTCTTCAATATCTTTTTTGGTAAAATCTTGACGTCCCCATTTTGTTACATAAAAATTCAACGTGTCGTTTTGTCCTTTTGCCATCATATATTTCCCTTGTGAAAACCATAATAGCGTCTCCAATGCAGGACTTTTATAGTTATTTTTCAAATATTCATTTTTTGGATAGGAATGAAATTCTATATTTTTACTTTTTTGCAAAATGGAATATTCCGAGAAAATAACATTGGAATCTTGATCAATAATTCCAGCCCAAAGAAAATTGTTGAAAATAGTAGGTGACGTGCTAATGCTCTTGTAAGAAATATGTTGTTCCTTCAACGCTTTTTCAAAGGTATTGTGAACATAATATTTAACCCCAAAAGTTAGCAACATATAGCTACAACTAACGATAAGCGATGCTTTTAAAAATTTGAATCGCAAAGGATTTTCTTTTTTTATAAATAAGCAAGTGCCTAAAAGTATCAAAAAAGGCAGTGTATAAATTGGGTCTACAACGGATATATTATTGAATCCTACTAAATAATTGCTAAAAGGCTGAAACATTTGGGTTCCATACGTAGTAAAACAATCCAAAATTGCGTGGGTAAATAAGCCCCAAAACCATAAGGAATAAAATTCTTTGAAACTATATTTTTTCTTGAAAATAACATAACATAAATACGCAAATGGAATTGCTAAAAAGAAATGTACAAAGGTGGCGTGTGAATACGAACGATGAATTTGAAGTTTGAGTACTTCGTCGTTTGTAAATAAATTGGAGATTATATCTAAATCGGGAACGGTTCCCGCAATCGCACCAATTAATTGGGCTTTATTGCCAATTTTTCGTCCCATAAGTGCTTCTCCAACGGCTGCACCAAGTACTATTTGGGTTAAACTATCCATTTTATTTAATTTCTACTAAGAAATAATTCTTTTTACCTTGTTGAACCAAAATAATAGAATCGTGAATAATATCTTTATCCGAAATGATATATTCTACTCCAACTTTTGTTTTGTTAATGCTTAGGGCATTTTCAGTTAGCTTTTGACGCGCTTGTCCATTTGAAGGGAAAATATTCGTTTCGTCCACCAAAAAAGGGATAATTTCTTTGGATTCGATTACTTTTTCTCTTGAAATGGTATGTCTTGGGACACCTTCAAAAATCTCAAAAATAGTTTCTTTGCTCATTTCTTTGAGTGCATCAATAGAGCTATTTCCAAATAAAACCTGAGACGCTTTGATAGCAATATCCAAATCCTCTTTTGAATGCACCAATATTGTCAATTCATCTGCCAATGATTTTTGTAAAATACGAAGATGTGGCTCGGCAGCGTGTTGTTTTTCCATTTCTTCAATTTCAGGAATTGATTTAAATGAAAAACGTCTGTTCAAGTCTTTTGCCTCTTCGTCGGATCGATTGAGCAAAAATTGATAAAATTTATATGGAGATGTTTTTGTAGGATCCAGCCATACATTTTCACCGGTAGCGGTTTTCCCAAATTTTGAACCATCGGCACGTGTCACTAGGGGAGAAGTAATCGCAAATCCCTTTTCGCCCTGCATTCTGCGTATCATTTCCACACCCGTAGTGATATTGCCCCATTGGTCGCTTCCGCCCATTTGGAGTTTGCAATTGAATTTATCAAAAAGATGCAAAAAATCATATCCTTGAATCAATTGGTAGGTAAATTCGGTGAAAGAAAGCCCTGTTTCCAAACGATTTTGGACACTGTCTTTGCTCATCATATATCCTATCGTAATATGTTTGCCCACTTCACGAATAAAATCCAAAAAAGTCCAATTCCTAAACCAATCGTAGTTATTTACAAGGAGTGCATCTTTTGGACCTTCGCCAAAATGAATAAATTTGGAAAGTTGATTTTTGATGCCTTGAATATTTTTGTCTAAAATTTCATCATTGAGCAATTGACGCTCTTCGGTTTTGCCTGTAGGATCGCCCACACGACCTGTAGCGCCTCCCATCAATGCAATAGGGCGAATGCCAGCCAATTGCATACGTTTTAGAAGAACGATTTGCTGAAAGGAACCTAAATGCAATGAATCAGCTGTAGGATCAAAGCCGATATAACCCGCAGCATTGGCCGATGCCAAATACTCTTCGGTACCTGCTACCATATCCTGAAACAATCCTCGCCACTTAAGTTCTTCAATAAAGTTCATATGTATTTTCAAATTTTTAAAAGAACGCAAATTTACTATTTTTCTTTGATTTAGGGTGAAATTATATAAAATAAATTGATAAAAAAGTATCGTTAGAAATAGAACCTATTATATTTGTTTTATGAATTGGAAAGAAAATTTCAAAAAAATAAATAGTTTTGATTTTTGGGTAATACATATATCATTTGCCTGCATTATTGGATTGCAAGTGTATTTTTATAGAGAAAGTACGTGTATTATGGATAATGCGTATTATCTTTTTGATATGATCAATCGAGAGGCTTTTACCATTCCGCACAATCGATTTATTGCCGTTTTTGCGGAGTTTTTGCCATGGCTAGCTATTAAAATGCACTTGCCTTTGAAATGGATTTTAATTGGATTTAGTACCAATTTTTTAATCACAACTTATATTATTTTTTTGATTGTGTGGAAACAAACAAAAGATATTTCTAACGGATATTTTTTGCTATTGAGTGCTATTTTTCTATGTCATCATCAGTTCTTTTTTCGCAGTCCCGAATATATTGCTATTCCTTTTTGTTTTTGGTTTTATATTTCTATGCAGCAGCTCAATATTCATAAAAATTTGTTCAATTATTTACAATCATTTGTATTGTTGTTAATCCTAATTTGGGGCGCACATACATTGATTTATATAATTGTTTTATATGTTTTATTGTTGAATTTTTATCAGAATGAAAATGAACGAAAACGCTTGTTTGGATTTATTATATTCTTTTTCTTACTGATTTTTCTAAAGAAAAAGTTAATGCCTATAAATGGATACGAACAAAGCAAAATCGATATTTTTTATAATTCTTTAACGCATTGGAAAGATATTCAAAAATCAAATTTTTTATATTTTTTTAGAGAAGTTTATCGAATGAATTATTTTTATAATCTGA
>JBIILY010000119.1:0-4852 GCA_044338225.1 Chitinophagales bacterium | reverse complement strand
CCAAAAAACTTGCAATATTGATTGACCCTGATAAGTTTTCTTTTTCAAATGATTTTATTAGTATAATTAATCAAAATAGTCCAGACTATCTTTTTGTGGGGGGTAGTGGGCATATTGATTCATCACTCTTTGAAGGTACTATTCAATATTTAAAAGATCGTACAAAAATTCCTCTAATCATTTTTCCTGGAGATAATAAACAACGAAGCACTAGAGCCGATGGGTTATTATTACTTTCTGTTTTTCAGTCTGAAAAAAAAGAGTTTATAGTTGGACAATTGATTGAAGTATCCAAAGAATTAATTTTTGAAAACGTCCCATTGTTTCCTACGCTATATATATTACTTGATGGTTTGAAGAAAACAAATACCATGCAGGTTTTAGATTTTGACCCGTCTAATTTTTCCAATTCATTTGATATAATGGAGCGATATATATTGAGTGCTAAGATTTTGAAATACGAATACGTGTACTTAGAAGCTGGAAGTGGTGCTGCAAAACCTGTTTCGGAAGAAATAATTAAAAAATCTAAGAAAATACTTGAAAATGAAATGTTAATTGTAGGGGGCGGTATCCGAAATTGTACTCAATTGAAAAATGCATATCATGCCGGCGCAGATCTCGTGGTGATAGGAAATGCTTTGGAAGAAAATCCAATGCTTTTGTCGGAATTTGTTCAAATTCGAAATGCTTTTTAAAGAAACTAAAGAACTATTTGTTTTGTCTTGTTGTTTTACTCAGAATTTTAATAAACATTGGAGACTTCAATAATTGTTTTTAATAGTATTTTTGACATAGACAAACAAAAATGGAATGCCTTTATTCCGAAGTCACGTTTTTTCTTATCGTATCAATATTTGTCTACTTTGGAAAAATCAAATCAAGAAATGGAATTTAGATATCTTGTTTTGGTAGATAAAAATAATAGCTATGTGGGATTGTGTTATTTTCAAATAGTCGCATTTAAAGGCGAGATGCTACATAAATATGTATCCTATGTCAAAAGGTTGTTTAAATTATTTATAGAAAAATCACTCAGCTTGATTGATTCAAAAATTATAGCCTTAGGAAATTTAATTTTTACATGTGAATCTGGAGTATACTTTTCTAGTGAAATAAAAGATAAAGAAAAGAATCATTACATTCAAAAAATGATTCAAAAAGTAGAGGAGCCATATAGTTGTAAAACGATAGGCCTTTTAATCTCAGAAGAATTAACCGCAGAAAATTATCCTTTTTATAAAAAATCAGGGTTTGAAATATTTGAAGTTGAAAATAAGATGATATTTAAATCCGCGCCTTTCGTAAATTTTGAGGAATATCAAAATGCACTAACTTCAAAATATAGAATTCGAAAAAATAAAATATATAAGCTAAATGAACACACCGAAGTCATATCAATAGATAAACTTAACTTTGATGTGTATGAAAATGAAATCCAAAAGCTATTTTCAAATGTCTTAGAACGTTCAAAATTCAAGCTTATGAATTTGAATTCAAATTATTTTAAAACATTTTTAGAACAAGAATCGGATGTTTTTAAAATGGAGGGGTATTTGATTCATAATCAATTGGTAGGATTTATTTCTTATTTTGAGTTTGAACATGATATTGAAGTTCATTATCTAGGATTGGATTATAAAAAAAATGAGGTATATAAATTATATAATTTCATTTTGTATAAAATGATTGAAAAAGGATATGACCATCAGCGAGAAATGGTATGTTTGAGCAGAACAGCTCAAGAAATCAAAAGTACACTGGGTGCCAAGCCTATAAAAGTATATAATTATTTAAAGGTAAACAACTCGGTAGTAAATAAAATTGTACCATTGTTTTTAGAGAAATTAAAGCCTGAAGTATGGCAAGAAAGAAATCCTTTTAAAATTTAATTCAAATAAATATGACAATAGAAGCATTGCAAAAAGAAATTGATCAATGGATTCAAAATACGGGAAATGGGTATTTTGATATTTTGACCAATATGAGTGTCTTGATGGAAGAAGTTGGTGAATTAGCAAGAGTAGTTTCCAGGAAATATGGAGAACAAATAGCCAAGGAGGGAGAAAATTTAAATTTTGAAGATGAACTAGCCGATATTTTATGGGTAATTATTTGTATCGCAAACTCAAAAGACGTAAATTTGACAGAAGCGTTGCATGCTAATTTGGTTAAAAAAACAAAAAGAGACATCAATCGCTTTAAAAAACTATAAAATAATGAAAAAAAAAATTGTGTTTAAAAAAAACAATCTATCTTTGCATCGAAAATTCAAATAAACAAAAATTTTATTTTTATGAAAAAAACATTATTACTACTTACAATGTGCGCATTAACTGCAGCATCTTTTGCTCAGAATGCTACAAACCGTTGGTCAGTAGGAGCAGGTGTAGCTTTCACAGATTTCGTAAATCCAATCAATGGACAATACTTAATGTTAGAAAGATACAAAGGTGCTCTTAACTTGAATATCCAAAGATATTTAGGTAAATCTTTCGACGGTAGATTCAATTTTACACAAGGAACAGCTTATTATCCTTATTACCAATTAGGTGGTTCTCCACAAGCACTTCCAGCAAGCTATAATACAGCTACAAAAGGAAGAATGGAGTACAACTTAGCTGAATTTTGGGATGGTGGTTTGAATTTGGTTTACAAATTCAATAACGGTTATATCCTTAAAGAAAATGCATCTTTTGCTCCTTATATCTTCTCTGGATTGGGTGCAAATTTGATCAATCAAATTGGAAAAAATAGCAGAGGTACTACAGAAGGTGGTGCTGGTTCTGATAATGTGAATCCTTACATTCCTTTTGGGATTGGTTTTGCTTATGCAATTAATGAAAAATGGTCTGCTGCTTTTGAAACTTCTTACAAAGCTGCTTTGGGAGATGCTTATAATTATACTCAAACTAATTTAAGATTGGGTTATAATTTTGGTGGTGCTGCTGCTCCAGCTTCTGCTGATGCTGCTACTGCTGCTTCTTCTGAGCCAATGCCAAATGAAAATTGGTGTTCTCGTAATTGGTCTGTAGGTGCTGGTGCATCTTTCGTAAGTTACGAAGGTCCAGTTACAGGTCAAAATTTCTTATTGGATCAATACACAACTTTATTGGGTGTAAATGTTCAAAAAAGAATTAGCAAAGCATTTGATGCTAGATTAAATGGTGCTTTTGGAAACGTATGGTATCCAAATACAAGCAGAACAAACTACCCTGGATATAACAAATATTTAGTTGGTTACAGACCAGCTCAAATGGTTGATGTATCTTTGGAAGGTGTTTTCAAATTTGCTGGTACTTTGTTGAAAGAAAATGCAATTTTTGCTCCATATATCTATGCAGGTCCAAGTGTAAACTGGATTTCTTCAATAGGTACTTGGAATAATGCAGGTGCTGATGATATCAATATGAGTGTTTCTACAGGATTAGGTTTCAATTTCCGTACTTCAGACAGATTCTCTATTCAATTAGAGGCTGGAAGAAAATGGAAAGTTGATAATAGCTTTGACTACAATCAAGCAAACTTGAGAGGTATGTATGCTTTAGGTTCTTGTGGAAGTGCTTCTGCTTCTTCTGCAGTTGCTGCTACTACAAAAGTTGCTGATTCTGATGGTGATGGTATTGCTGATAACGTAGATGAGTGTCCTTATGTAGCTGGTAAACCAGAATTCTTTGGTTGTCCAGATTCAGATGGTGATGGTTTAGGTGATAGCAAAGACAAATGTCCATTTGACAAAGGTTCTGCTGCTAACCAAGGTTGTCCTGATGCTGCTACAACACCAAATACTGTAGCTCCAACAACTCCAGTTGAAACTCCAGCAACTCCAACAACTCCAGCTAAACAAAATAAATTAGTTCAAAGCTTTGAAGTATTCTTTGCTAATGGAACTACATTTGCTCCAAATCAAGTTGAAACTTTACAAAGAGTTGCTACATTGTTGAAAAACAATCCTAACTATACAGTTGTTATCAATGGTAACGCTTATAAAGGTGGTAGTAAAGCATTGTCTCTTCAAAGAGCTGAAAAAGTTGCAGGTACTTTACGCATGAAAGGTGTAAATGTATCTAATGCTAAAACAGAAGGATTTGGTGATTCAAGAGCTAAATACAATAACACTAAAGATAATAGAGCAGAAATCGAAGTTTATTCTTTCGAATAATCTAATCTAATCTTTTGAAATAATTGAGACCGCTTCTTTTGAGGCGGTCTTTTTTTTTTAATACAATTTTAGTCTTATTGTTTAAAACTATATTGATAGTATATCTAATTTGATTTAAATTTGCAGATTAATTAAAACTATAAGTGTGGGAGAGTCTATTATCGTCTTAAAGGATGCAAGCATATATCAAAATGATTTTTTGGTCTTAAATTCAGTGAATTTAAATATTGAGGCTGGAGAATTTGTATATTTAATTGGAAAAACAGGAAGTGGAAAAAGTAGTCTTCTCAAAACATTGTATGGAGAATTGCCATTAAATGTAGGAGAAGGAACGGTTAATGGTTTTACGTTAAATACATCAAAACCAAGAAAAATTTATGCGCTAAGAAGATCTCTAGGTATAGTATTTCAGGATTTTCAATTATTGATGGATAGAACCGTTGAGCAGAATTTAGTCTTTGTGCTCAATGCTACAGGATGTACCAATAAAATGGAAATTAAGTCTAAGATAAAGGAAGTACTTCAGCTTGTAAATATGCAAGATAAAAGCTATAAAATGCCACATCAATTATCGGGTGGAGAACAGCAACGAATTGTAATTGCTAGAGCTTTGCTCAATAAACCACGATTAATTCTTGCGGATGAACCTACGGGTAATCTGGATCCGGATACTACAGATGAAATTATGAA
>JBIILY010000166.1:0-3936 GCA_044338225.1 Chitinophagales bacterium | reverse complement strand
CGGGATGCGATACCAGCCCTGCATCCAAGAGCGACGATAAGGCTACATTTGCTTTTTGGATTCGGGACTCGGCTTCCCAGCCTTTTTGGGGTACTACGTGCGCAGGCAAGGTGTAGGGCGTTTGGTTCTGCGACCAAAGATACACGGAAAGCATGAGCGTAGCATTTTGAAACAGCATTTTTTGTTGAATTTCCAAATTTTGAAAGGTTTGTAGCTGTGTCAAGGCTTCAATGGTATCGATTGCGGGTCTTTCGCCGTTTTCAAATCCTTTTTTTATCAATTCAAAACGGACGTTGTTGACGGCTACATTTCGTTTAATGATTTGGTACACTTCATATTGTTTTACCCAATTCCAGTAGCTTTCCATAGCTTCCATGAGTAAATTATTGACTTCGTTTTGTTGCTCGGCTATAGCCATTTCGCTCAATATTTTGGCTTGTTTGAGCGCGGCACGTCGCTTATCCATCAATAGATTTTTGCCTAAAGGTACACTCACGCCTACAAAATGACTTTGTCCAAAAGTTTCGGTAGGATCGATATTATTGCCACTCAGATTATCCATACCTGCCTGAAATTCCATACCAAACCAAGTGGGAATTTTAATCATAGGGCTGGAATAGCTGTAATATTCTTTAGTATCGAGCACTTTTTCGCCCATTTGATAGCTCAAAATAGGATCGAAAGCACCTCGCGCCGAAATGATTTGCGATTTAGCTATTTCTATATCTATTTGAGTTAATTGCGCAACAGGATGATAGGTTTTGACTATTTTCAAAAACTCCTCAGCGCTCAATGTATGAAAATTTGTGCTATCCTTATGAATCCCGAAACTAACATGCGCTACTAAAAAACTTAGAATGAATACAATCGACTTATTTTTTCTTTTCATTTTTCTCATTTTTATAGAAATCTGGAGGGAATCCGTTTATATTTCGCCATAGTTCATACCATATAGGCACATCTTTTAATAAGGCTATTCCTTGCGCACCGCTGCCTATTTTGAGTTCTTTGGGCCATTTTTTGTCTGTGACGTCTTCGGTTACCAGTATACGAAAATATCCATTATCACTTATGTTACTTTCTACAGCTCGAATTTCCCCGCCAAAGGTTCCGTAGCTTGTATTGGGCCAGCCACTGAATACAATGGCTGGAAATCCGTCAAATTGAAAACGCACTTTTTGCCCCATATTAATTAAAGGTAAATCCACCGGTCTTACAAACAACTCTACGGCATAATTGGAAACATTGGGCACAATAGTAGCTATATTTTCGCTTTCTTTTATAATTTCTCCAATACCAGCCTTTTTTGCTTGTACAATTTGTCCATCTTGTGGCGCGAGGAGAATATACATGCCATTTCGGATAATATAACTGGATACTTGATTTTCCAATTTGGACACATCGCCTTTGCTAGATTCAATGATACTTAGGCTTTGAAACTTATCGCTTTCGGCCTTGTTCATTTTTTCGGCATATTCTTGCTCTATACTATTCAGCTCAATTTTTGCATTGGTATAATCTTGTTGCGTTTGATTCAATTTATTTTCAATGGATATTTTCTTGGCCAAACTATTCTGATACGAAACACTTCGCTGTTGCAGTTGCGTTTTGGACACCAAGCCCTCTTTAAACATTTTCTCCTGACGTTCGTATTGGTCTTTTGCCAACGAAAGTTCATTCTGAACCGCCAATAACTCAGCTCTTTCGCCATCCAATTTATTCTCAATTTGTCGCCACTTATTTTTCAATTGTTCAATTTTGAGTCTTTTCGCATTGGATAAAGCGTTGATTTGTAATTCGGTAGTAGAAACTTTAGATTCATAATGTTGAATCGCATTTTTCTTAGCCATAACTTGCTCTTGGGTTCTTCCTATCAAATTAGGATCGAGATATTCAGCCTTGATCTCCGAAATTTGAAGAATGGTGTCCCCTTTTTTGACAAAATCACCTTCTTTTACCCACCATTTTGTAATCTTTCCCGCTATGGGAGAATTGATTTCTTGTGGCCTTTGGTCTTGCCATAGCGTAGTAATTTTTCCTTTGGATTTGATATTTTGGGTCCACGGCAAGATCAAAATGATAAATAATGAAATAAAAATTCCAATAAACCAGTTTTTGATATTACTCTTCTTGTGAGCTCTATATATGTTGTCCCAGGAATGAAAAGTCGTATTTTTATCTTTGGATTGCATATTACTTTACTTCAATTTTATGATTAGAAATATTGATCAACTCATCGCAATTTTTCAATGTAGATTTATCGTTAGTTGCGATAATAATGGTTGTGTGAGATTTGACTTTTTTCAAATAAGTCCATAATTTTTCTTTTACATATTCGGACAATCCTGCCAAAGGTTCGTCTAAGAGAATTAGTTTCGGCTGATTGATTAAAGCTCTCAATAATAGGATTTTTTTGGTAATATTTGTCGCCAATTTCTTGCCACTTGCATCAATTCTGGTGTCAAATCCATCTGGAAATTGAATCATAAATTCATCAAAACCTATTTCTTTAATCAATTTTAAAATATCTTGTTCTTCAATGCCCGTTCTATTTAAAGATACATTTTCAAATAAAGTTCCTTTAAAAATTTCCATTGGATAGATATAAATCCCTACTTTTTTTCTAAAACTTTCTAAATTGTAATTGACAAGAGGAATTTGATTCATCAAAATAGTCCCGTGATATTGAGAATATCCTGCACTTAGGATTTTGAGAAGACTTGTTTTTCCGGTGCCTTCTTTTCCCACGATTCCTATTAATTTATTTTTTGAGATAGAAAAATTAGCCTCTTCAAAAAGTGAATCCTGCGCATGATACTTCATCCCAAAATTGACCAAATCAATTTTAATACCCTCTGTATCTTCTTTCAGCTCAATAGAGCCATTTTTTTCTATAGGTGTTTCTAATACAGAATGTAATTTTTCCAATCCTGTAACCACATCGTATATATTTTCAAGATTGCCAATTAATTTTTCGGTAGCACTAATGAGCATTAATATAACAATCTCTGCCGCTATAAATTCACCAATATTGAGCGATTGATTTACTAATAAAAAGGTTCCTATCCCCAACATAGCAAATGAAATAATGACTTTGAAAGCTACCAAAGTTCTATATTGAACTAATAAAACGCCAAAATGTTCGGTTCGTGCTTTGAGATAGCCCATTACATTTTTATCCGTTTTATATAAATTAAGACCAGATCCTTGACTAAATTTAAAGGATTTGATAATTCGAGCCATATCTTGAAGCCACGAAACGGTTTCGTATTTATACTTACTTTCAATCATACTCGTATGAATCCCTTTGTTGCTGGTATATTTCAAAATTAAAATTAAAATAGCCAAAAACATGAACCCAAAGAATATAAATATAGGATGATACAAAGCCAGTAAAACAATGCCCAAAATAATTTGAATACTCGCCAAGGGAATATCCAACAAGATTTTGGAAATCCCTTTCTGGACATTCAATACATCAAAAAATTTATTGACATGTTCGGGCAAATACACACTATCCGATTTCAAAATATCAAATTGTGGTATAACTTCCGAAAACCTAAACGCATATCTTGTGTAAATTCGTTGTTGAATTTTTTCGATAATTTTCATTTGGTTGATTTGACACATTCCAACTAAAAACACACCAATTACAACAAAAAAAATCAATACATATATAGATGTAACCATTTGTGCACCCATCACAAATCCAATAATGGATTGTATCCCAAGTGGTACACTTAATTGAATCAATCCACTTAAAATGGCATAAAAATAAATCGAATTGATTTCATCACGTTCATGATGAAGCAATGCTAATAATTTACCGATTGTAGACCTTTGCATACTTGTATTTTTTTGGGCAAATATACAAATACTTTTTTAAATAATAGTAAAACTATTACAAATATACATATTTTAATAATAAAAATAGTT
>JBIILY010000117.1:0-4877 GCA_044338225.1 Chitinophagales bacterium | reverse complement strand
AACTCCTGCTCCAACTATACCCGTCTTAGGACTCCATGATACTTTTTTGGATGTTTTAGAATAGATACGAATCGGTTTACCTCCAGGGCAATAGTAGCCTGTATCTTTATCCAATATCATCGATTGCATATAACGAATACGTACTGCAATTTCTCGAGATACTTTCATACCGTAATTATTACAATAGTAAAAATCAAAAATTAAACGTTCATCTCCAGAGCCTATTGCAGAATCAAAAGTAACCGTTCCATACATTGTATCTACTCCCGCTTTTGTTATTTTCTGAGTAGTAAATTTATAATTTACTAAATCTTTTGCGGCAGTTTTATTGGAACCTAATTCTGATAATTTCATATTTTGGTTGACGGCTCCAATAGCTTTAAATTGAATTTTACCTGGCTGACGACCACAAATTTCTAGAAAATAAGAATTTAATTGATTGACTCCATACATAGAATCTTTTAACGAGCCTGCGTCATATACTGGATCACAATTGTCTCGAACAGAAAATTGTAGGTCTCTACATACATAACCTAAGAATTCTCTTGAATAACCCACTCCATTGGAATTAGCAACAGCTCGCCATTCAAATATAGCTACTGCCATTACAGCATCTTGATCTCTATCAGGTTGAGCACTTATTACACCAGTAAATGGGTCCATAGTAACGCCATTAGTTGTAAATAAAAAATTAGTTGCATTTAATGGTGTTACAAAAGTAACAGGTTGATTTAACAACTGGAAAGCTTGATTAGGATTGGCTGCTGGGCCTTGCCATGGTGTATAACGAACAAAAGATATAGAATCTCTTACAACCGTTTTTCCATTAACCGTAACATATTTTGGATCAAAAGTATCTGCAGGTCCATGAGCATAGGTATTTACTTTACCTTTGCACCAATAAGGCACTGGATAATTCGTAAAAATAACTGAATTATTAACATAATTAGTATTGAAAGCTGTTTGAACATACAAAGCAGGGGATGTTGTTAATGTTGTAATGGTATTTCTACAACATTCATCATATCCAGCATAAGCCGGACCAATATTTCTTCCAACAGTATAAGTACATTTTAAAACTTCTTTCATTACCCCTTTAATAAAATCTGGAGATAAAGGTGCGCCATTATTAGGACAATGTGTAATTTTCTTAGCAGGGACATCTGGCGGTAAACAAAGTGGGGTTACTTCTGAAGTCTCAGATGCAATCAAAGTCATAGTCACCATCACATTAAACTGAGAAGATACAATATTTAACTGATTATTCCCAAAATTTATCCCTCCACAATATCTATATCGTGTCAAAGTAAATTCATAAACACCATTAACGGTATCTATCATTTTGTATGTAATGTCTGCACCCATTACGTGCGTAGCTTTTACCTCATTCTTGCCAATAAAAAGCGATGAAATAAAAACAAGTAAATATAGCCATTTAGAATAATTCTTCTTCATATTTTCTTTTTTTGTATTGTTGCTAATTTTAAAATAAAGAGCTTGTAAATTTAAACATTTTTTTCCTAAATTTATTATATTTTTTTTCATAAGCCTATTTTTCTATAATTCCTAAGTGCAAAAAT
Organism: Chitinophagales bacterium; assembly: GCA_044338225.1. GTDB lineage: Bacteria > Bacteroidota > Bacteroidia > Chitinophagales > JADJOU01 > CHPMRC01. Next base: position 3,297 of record JBIILY010000117.1, on the reverse strand, counting down.
ACGGAACAAAAAAAAATAAAAATAATACATTTTTGAAAGTTTATTAAAGGCTTTTTTTTTAAAAATTATATTAAATATCTTCTACCATTCAATTGCTAACTTCCCCATAGTGCGCCCCAACTCCAATTTTTCATGTGCTAAGGCTAATTGATCTATAGAATATGTTTCGCCTTGAAGTGCAGCTTTAAAAACGCCTTTTTCAAGTAATGCTAATACACCATGCATACAACGTTGTATTACCTGAGGTTTATTATCTGCAATTGCTAACATATTAATACCAATAATAGATTTACTAGGCATTAATAATTTAATAGGTGAGAAAAAACCAAACTTAAATACTTGATAAATTATTTTTAATTTGTTTTTACTTTCACTTAGTTTGGCCGAACCAAATAAAACTAATTTACCATCACTATTTAAAATCTTCATTCCTTTCGGCACATTTTCTCCTCCAACGCTATCAAAAATCACATCAATTTTTTTTCTAAATCCTAAACGTTTTACCCCTTCGTCAAATGCTTCTTTTTTATAGTTGATCGTATGTTGCACTCCCAATGATTTAAGAAAATCACATTTCGCATCACTTCCTGCTATACCGATGACGATACATTTTTTGGACAATGCAATGGAAACGATTCCAAGTCCTACACCTCCTGCCGCAGCATGTACAAGAACTATATCATTTTCAAATAAGTATACATTCTCAACAGCAGCATGGTAAGCGGTACTCAATTGTGTAGCAATTGCTAACGCATTATGACTTTTTAAATCTTTTGAAACGCAAACACAAACTCTTGCATCAGCTACAGCATATTCTGCATATCCACCAAAACGAGTGAGTGCTACCACAAAATCGCCTTTTTGAAATGCATCTACACCCTCTCCTATTTCATGTATTTCGCCTAAAACATCATAACCAAGAACACAAGGCATTTTTGGCATATCGGGATATAAATCCAAACGAGCCATAACATCGGCATAATTGAGACCAAAGGATTTTACTTTAATAACCACTTCTCCTTGTTTAGGTTTTGGGATATCAATTTCTTTTATTTCAAATGCACTATTTGCATTTGTTTTTTTTGTTAAAAAAACAGCTTTCATTATTGAAAATTTTTAAGTAAAATAAATATTTAAAAAGATTTTATTGACCTTTTTTATAAAATAACAACTACAAAGCAGGGCAACCCGTTCTTTTTGAATTGCGTCCAAAACATCCAAAATAGTTAACAGAAAGTTCTGGAGATCCAATACTTCCTTGATTATTTGAAATTTTACCCACATGGATATCGTAGCTAAACACAAAACTAACACTTCCTAGATCCATTCTAAATGCAGGAGTAATAGCATCGGTACTTTTATACCAAAGGCCTAAATATCCAACAACTGGCATTGTAGTCTCAGTTTCGGGCTTTAATGTTTTGCCCAAATATCCTCCAAAATTCCAATTAGACACTTGCTGATATTGAATATACAATGATGGTAAAAAATATAAATCACTAAAAGCATAATTTGCGCCTGCATGAAAATTGATTCGAGTAGGCAATTTGAACTCTTGATTTGAGAACGATACATTTGGCTGTGTTAAGTGGAAGGCAGATGCTCCCATATATATATTTAGAGCCGAACTAGGATTTAAGGTCAATAAAGATCCAAAATTAACATCCGAATACATAGTAGATTGATTAGTAATTGACTCCGAAGTAGATGGCTTGTATTTGACGCCATACGCATCTATTTGATCGTCAAAAATCAAATTACCGGGAGTAAATGCTCGCTGTCCCACACCACCTTGAATCCCAAAAGACAAGAAGCTATTTGAGTTTTTTCCAAAACGCAAATGGTAAGCTAAATTTAAGTATAAAGAATGATTTGAAAAGGTATTTGAAGCCGTTTTATCATAATTTCCAATAAGACCAAATCCCCATATATTCTGTAAATCATTGGAATTTTTTCCGAGATTAAAGTCTCCTCCAAAAGAGGCGGATTGATATGATTTAAAATCACTAGAACCCATCCATTGATTTCTATAAATTCCACTAATTCTGTAATTGCAATAACTATTTCCCGCAAAAGCAGGATTGGTAGCCATTGGCATTGAATTAAACTGAGAATATTGCAAATCTTGAGCAAACAAGTTCCCACCCACAAACATAACCAACAATAAAAAGATATTTTTCATTTTTATATTATTTTTTTGATCTTGCATACATTGATTTTACATTATCTTACTAGGATAATTTCACCTTGAAAATTTAATATTTTCCCATTGCTACACGCTGCAATTATTGTATAATAAAATGCACCCGGTTGAAGTTCTTCCCCTGTATTATCCACTCTTCCATTCCATCCAAATCGCTTATCATTAGCATTGAAATTTTGATTTCCATACACTTGATTCCCCCATCTATTATATATTTTAAAATCTTTAATTTCTTTCAAAGCATATCCTTTTGGATAGAATTCATCATTTAGGAGATCGCCATTGGGTGTAAAACCCGAAGGAATGGTTATATCTTCTTTGTTACAATCTGGATTAACCATTATTAAAACAGAATCCGTAGACGAACATACTTTATTATTTAAGCTATAATATACATTGGCTTTGTAATAAGTTGACGAAAGGGGCGAAGCTCCCGAGGAATCACATTTACTACAAGTCATATCCGCACTAGGAGACCAACGAACACTATCCCAAGCCCCATTTATATTTACTTTTAAATGACTTATTGATCCAGCTACAATTTGAGTTGGATTTGCAGAAATTGAGATGGGTAATTTTTTCAAAACACTTACTTTGATTTGTTTTTCCACTCTTGGACAATTTGTATTTTTGGTATACACTTTATAGGTATATGTATTTTGCGGAGTAACCAAAACGATAGAGTCTCCACTAATTTTATCCATCCATGAACTATCTTCAAAAAAGATTCTATTGGCACTTTGTATATTGTATTTAATAGACTCCCCAAAACAAATAGCGGTATCGGTACTAGGTGTAATATTCAAGCTAGGAATCGTATCTACCACATGAACTAAATTGGCCGTACTTTGACATCCCGTATTGATATCTGTTAAATTTAGATTCACTGTTACAAATCCAAATGTGTCCCAAGTGTTAATTCCATCTACTGTATTGAGCGAAGTAGGGATTCCTTTTGTATTGATAAATTGCCAACTCCATTGATAGTTTGGCAAATTTTTACCTTGAGTAGTATTATTATAATATACAATGGTATCTTTGCACATAAAAGAAACTGGCTCAAAAGATACTTTCGGAGGTGCTACTACACTAAT
>JBIILY010000116.1:0-4920 GCA_044338225.1 Chitinophagales bacterium | reverse complement strand
GGATTGTGGCTTCCCCTTTGACAAAATGAAAGAAATTAGCCACGATGAAGTTTTGGAAAAATCTGCCGAAGCAGAGCCAAAAGTTACGGATATTGTTAAGTTTATTATTGCTAATAATTAATGCTTATTAAGAATTTTTCTATTCATTTTTTATTAATGTTCATCTTGACTTGGGGCAATTTGGAAACATTTGCGCAGCTAAAACTCAAAAAAGATAGCTCCAATCTCGTACCTTTTGAAAGTTCAAAATACTTTAATTCCAATAAAGATAAGCAATTTTCTAATGTTCAATCCATTGAAAATAATCATTATATCAGTCCTTTTCAAGGGACACTCAACGAATCCTTGCTTTTGGGAACCGTGGGCTCGCAATTAATGCCTATAGCCTATCGCAATGATTTCTATCAAGGCGTATTTTCGGGAATATCGGCACTGGAAGATTATAAATTCAACGCTAAAACTATCCCTTACTTTATTGCAAATAAACCATTGAGTGAACTTGATTTTACGTTTTTTGGATACGGAACAGAATGCTTCAAAGGCTTGCTGAGTCAAAATTTAAGCAAAAAAACTACCATCGGAGTAGGTATCAAAAAACAAAACAACAAAGGTTTTTATCAGAGCAATCCTGTGGCTCAAAACAATGTTTATTTTTATATCGTCAATCAATCTTCAAGGCTTCGTACCAACATAGAATTTTATTACAATGATGCTACCATTAAGGAAAATGGGGGCTATCAAACCGATATTATCAATCTGTATGCGCCTTCCAATTGGTCATTTCAAGATATTAGACTTGGTAATGCTATCAATAAGCAAAAAGATTATAAAATAAGCCTTCGAAATCGATTGCTTATAGCAAACGCGCCTGAAATTAAGGATTCTATAGCAAAGTTAAAAAGCCTACTCAAACCTATATATTCTAGTTTTTTTGTCGAAAATGAATTGAGCTATTCCAAAAATATACTATCCTATCGCGATGAAAAAGCTCAAAAAACGTATTATGGCGCTTCGTATATGCCAATTGATACGCTCACATTTCTTGAAACCTATTTTAGAAACAATAAAACATCCAATCAATTCAGCCTTAATTATAATCTCTACAAAGGCGAAAAAGAATACATCAATATCAAATCGTATCTTCAAACAGAATGGAATCATCTGGATCGTGGCGCCAACGAAAACAATGTAATTCAAGAAGATTTCTTGACTACAGCATTGGGTGGTTCTGCAAATTTTAACTTTCCGCTGGGTATTTCACTCAATAATTCTATTTACAAACCCTTTACGGGATATACAAAAAATGATTTTTTCATAGAATCGGAGTTGACAAAAAATCTCTTTGACACTAAGATTGCGTTTAAAGGAAGTTTTGCTTCACAAAGACCTGGATATTTTTACAATTATATGTATACCAATAATTTGGCGGCAACTTATGATTTTCAGAATCAAAAGACATTGAACTTTTCGGGAACTATCTCTAGCGAAAAATGGAAAGGCAGGGTAGAGGTGCAATATCTGAATATTTCCAACTTTTTGTTTTATGATGAAAATGCACTTCCTGTTCAAGAACAAAATTCAATTTTTCAGTTAAAAATGGAAAAAGAATTGAGTTACAAATCATTATATACCAATCATTTGCTTATTTATCAAAATAGCTATTATCAAAAATTATGGTATAAAGCTACTTTTGCGCTCAAAAACAGTGCTTTTAAGAAAAATCTCAATTATTTTATTGGTACAAACATTACGCTAAATACTAATTACAACGTATTTGAATACAATCCCCTGCTAATGCAATCGATCAATCTTAAAAATCCTACAAAAAATGATATTTTCCCTATTGTAGATTTGTTTGCTACGCTAAAAATATCGACTGCTTTGCTGAGTTTTACATACGAAAATCTTTTAACTTCCCTTACCACTAAGGGTTTTTATCATGCAAATTATTATCCCATCTCACCTTCAGCGTTTTATTTACGCTTGAATTGGCGATTTTTGGAATAACAAAAAAAGCTCCAATATTGGAGCTTTTCTATAGTTGAATTAAAAATTATATCTTAATCTAACATTTCTTTTACATCAGCCTCTGGTGCATTTTTTGCTACGGATGCAATGCCATTTTCCATGGATGCTTTAGATTCATACATTTCGCTAGTTCCAATGATTTGTCCGTTGGTAGCTTTTAGATTAAAATAAAATTTCCCATTTTTGCTTTCCAATCTATCAAAACGTGCGTCTTCTTGTGAATTTTTCTTTACACTTTCTACGCCATTAAGACAAGCGGCTTTGGTTTTATAACCTTCGCTCGCTAATATTTCTTGTCCGTTTCCCGCTTTTAATCGAAACTGGAATTCACCATTACTTCTTGTTGATATTACAAATGTACCCATTTTTTATTGATTTTTTTTAGTTAAATAATAATACAAAAATATCAAATAAATTTAATGCCAAAAGTTAAAAATTATTTAAAGTTGGAAAGAATATCAATTGCACTTTCTGCAATGATACTACCCGGTCCAAAAATATGTTTTACACCTACTTTGTACAAATCTTCATAGTCCTTTTGCGGGATTACACCACCTGCAATAATTATGATATCGTCTTTTTCGTAATTTTTCAACTCTTGAATTAACTGAGCTATCAAAGATTTATGACCACCTGCCAATGAAGAAATCCCTAAGAAATGCACATCGTTTTCAATAGCCTGCTTGGCTACTTCGGCTGGAGTTTGAAACAATGGGCTAATATCCACATCAAAGCCTAGGTCTGCAAAAGCAGTAGCAATTACTTTTGCGCCTCTATCGTGGCCATCTTGTCCCATTTTTGCAACCATAATTCTTGGTCGTCTCCCGTGTTTTTCCGCAAATTCATTGCTCAAAGCAAGTGCTTTTTTATATAAATCGTTATCCTGCATTTCTTTATTAAATACGCCTGTTACCAATCGATTGGTAGCTGTATATCTACCAAAAACTTCCTCCATAGCCATTGAAATTTCTCCCAAAGTAGCTCTATTTCGGGCTGCTTCTACCGCATATTGAAGCAAGTTTTCATTGGTATTGCTTGCGGCTGCTTTTATTTTGGCCAATGCTGCTTTTACTTTTTCTTCATAACGAGTGGATTTTATCTGATTCAAACGCGCTTTTTGGGCTTCTAAAACCTCAAAATTATTGATAGAAAGTACCTCAATATCAGAAATTTCATCCGTCAAATATTTATTTACACCTACAATAGTATCAACGCCACTATCTATTTTCGCTTGTTTTTTTGCAGCACTTTCCTCAATTCTCATTTTAGGAATTCCATTTTCTATGGCTGCGGTCATACCTCCATAGGTTTCTATTTCCGCCATTAAAATCCGTGCTTTTTCAATTAATTGCTGCGTAAGACTTTCCACATAATAGCTACCTGCCCAAGGATCAATGGCTTTGGTAATATCAATATTTTTTTGTAAATGTATTTGAGTTTCACGTGCTATGGCTGCGGAAAAATCCGTTGGCAATGCAATAGCTTCATCCAAGGCATTGGTATGCAAACTCTGCGTACCTCCAAATACCGCAGAAAGTGCTTCTATACAGGTACGAGCCACGTTATTAAAAGGATCTTGCTCCGTAAGACTCCATCCACTGGTTTGACAATGTGCACGAAGCGCAAGTGATTTTGGATTTTTTGGGTTAAATGTGTTTACTATTTCTGACCAAAGAACACGACCTGCGCGCATTTTAGCTATTTCCATAAAATGATTCATGCCTATACCCCAGAAAAAAGAAAGCCTAGGTGCAAAATCATCAATATCCAAGCCCGCTTCAATGCCTGTTTTGAGATATTCTAGTCCATCGGCAAGTGTGTAGGCGAGTTCAATATCGGCGCTACCTCCTGCTTCTTGAATATGATATCCCGAAATACTAATGGAATTAAACTTCGGCATATTCTTAGAAGTATATTGAAATATATCTCCAATAATTCGCATGGATGGTTTGGGTGGATAGATATAGGTGTTTCGAACCATAAACTCTTTCAAAATATCATTTTGAATCGTTCCCGTTAATTTTTCGGGTGCAACGCCTTGTTCCTCAGCCGCTACAATATAAAAAGCCATAATAGGAATAACTGCGCCATTCATAGTCATTGATACCGACATTTGATCCAAAGGAATTTGGTCAAATAATATTTTCATATCTTCAACCGAATCAATGGCAACTCCCGCCATACCTACATCGCCTAAAACTCTTGGGTGATCGCTATCATAGCCACGATGTGTAGCTAGGTCAAAAGCTACCGAAAGTCCTTTTTGTCCAGCGGCTAGATTTTTTCTATAAAAGGCATTGGATTTTTCGGCAGTAGAAAAACCTGCATATTGACGAATAGTCCATGGTTGCTGAATATACATGCTAGAATAAGGCCCACGCAAAAAAGGTGGAAAACCCGCACCATATCCTATATGGGAGGCTTTTTCTAAGTCTTTTGCATCAAAAATATTTTTGGCATCGATGCCTTCTACAAATTTAGCTTTAACAATACAATCTTGTTTTGAATGGGACTGATATAAAGCATCAAAGGCAAAATCCTTAATCTTCATGGTCTAAAATTTTAATGAGGCAAATGTATAAAAAAATGCTGAGATATGGGCATAAAAAAAGCGATATCATTATGATATCGCTTCGTATTTTTAGATTGAGTTAAAGATGTAATTATTCTACTACATTTCCTTTAACTACAATTACTTTTGATGCATTAACAGGGTCATTGCTCAATACAGTAACTTGTTTATTGATTGGACCTGGTCTATTTGTATCATATTTGATAGAAATTTTTGCAGATTTACCTGGCATGATTGGCTCACGAGGACAAGTAGGAACTGTACATCCACAAGATCCATTACAGCTAGTCAATAATAATGGTTGAGAACCTTTATTTGTT
>JBIILY010000115.1:0-4932 GCA_044338225.1 Chitinophagales bacterium | reverse complement strand
GGTTGTAGTACCGTCTCCTGCTTGATCATTGGTTTTTGAGGCAACTTCTTTTACCATTTGAGCTCCTAAATTCTCAACGGCATCTTCCAATTCAATTTCTTTAGCTACTGTTACACCATCTTTTGTAATGTGTGGCGCACCATATTTTTTTTCAATTACTACATTTCTTCCTTTTGGGCCTAATGTAACTTTTACTGCGTCTGCCAATTGGTCTACGCCTCTTTTCAGTTTGTCTCTTGCGTCTGTATTATAATTAATTATTTTTGACATAATTTAAAAATTTTTAAGGGTTAATAAAAATTAAACAATTGCGAAAATATCACTTTCTCTCATCATCAAATAGTCTTTTCCTTCTACTTGAATTTCAGTGCCGCTGTATTTTCCATACAAAATAGTGTCGCCAACGTTTACTGTCATAGGCTCGTCTTTTTTACCGGGCCCTACCGCAACTACAGTACCTCTTTGAGGTTTTTCTTTTGCTGCATCGGGAATGATGATTCCAGAAGCTGTTTTTTCTTCCGCGGGTGCTGCTTCTACTAGCACTCTGTCTGCTAATGGTTTTACGTTCATACTTATTTAAATTTTAAAAGTTAACAAATTGTACTTTGAGTAATATCATAATTTATGCCAATTCAATCATGCGGACATTTTGTCACATTTTCTACAAAAACAATGACACGCAGACATTTTATACCATTTCGTTTTGGGAATAATGCCATGCTTGAAGTAATTTTGGTCATTTTTTTAGATTGATTACGACTTTTTCTCGAATTTTAAACGTTTTTGAATTAAACAGCAATCCCTAATTAGATAAGGGAAGTATTAAAATCTGCTCCAAAGACCTATCGTATTAATGCTACCGAGCCTTTTAGAACAAGAACTTTGTTGTTTATGAGCGTTATGGTAGCTACATAAACGTAATTTTCATTGGGTTGGGGTTCATTTTTATATGTCCCATCCCACTTGTCTTCTATACTGTTGCTTTCAAAAACCTTTTCGCCCCATCTATTAAAGATTTTATATTGAATCTTTTTGACACCTTCGCCGTTGTATGTAAATACATCATTTTTAAAATCACCATTAGGGGAAAATGCGCTTGGAAATGCAATGGCTCCTTCTTTTATATAATCTATAAATATAGAATCTGAAGCTAAACAACCATTTAAATCTTTATAGATTACAGAAATCAATTCAGATTTATTTATAGAGAAATATTGAGAAAAACACGTATCACAAGAAAGAAGTGTTTTGGGAGACCATTTAAGACCCGCTTTATTTGCTGGAATAGAAAGGTTGGGAATAATTTCAATATTATCGCTACCATACAATAGTGTATCATTACCTATAAAAACACTTGGTTTTTTGTAAAAAGTAATGTAAGCAGAATCAGCTTCAACACATCGGTTTTTATCCATTAATTTTACAAAATGAAGACCACTTTCAGAGGTGGCGTGGGTTTGTTTTGTTGTATTATTGTCCCAAGTATACATCAGAAACCCAGCCCCAGGGTCCAATGTAATAGAATCCTTTTCGCAGATAGATGTATCTCTTAGAGGGTTTATGATTATGGATGGTCTTACGGTTAAATTAAGCGTTCGGACACTATCACATCCTGCCGCGTTTTGTATGGTATCGCGATAAATACCCGAAGTGGTATGTCCTAGGTATTTGCCTCCAAAACAAATGGATTGGTTGCTAGTACTATAGGTGGTCTTGGTTACTTTTAATGTTAATTGACTTATTTTTTCACAGCCTATATTATCTATGAATGTATCCAAATAATTTCCATCTATGGTATGTCCTCTATAGCTTTTGCCTTCACAAATAGTAATATTTTCAACGATATTTTTTGGCAATACATTGAGAGTTAATATGCGGAAGCTATCACATCCTTTAGCATTTTGAAGCGTGTCTCTATAAATGCCCGATATCTTTTTACCTAAAAAGCTATCTCCTTCACAAATCGTTTGGCTAAAAGAGAATGTAGAAGTATTATTGACTATTAATGTTAAAACACGAATACTGTCACAAGCTTTGGAGTCTTTGAATGTATCGCTATATACCCCAGCTATTTTTCTGCCCAAGAAAGAATCCCCTTGACAGATTGATACAGTATAATTGATTTCATTTTTTGGAAGAACGATTAGATTAAGTGTTCTAATGCTATCGCAGTTTAGCTGATTGGAGAAGGTATCTAAGTATGTGCCACTTGCATTGCGTCTTTCAAAACTGTCTCCAAAACAAATAGTTTTGTTAATGGTGGTAAAAGAACGAGCATTTACAGTTAAAATCAACGTTCGTATTGAGTCACAACCGTTTGTATTTACATTTTTTAAAGTGTCCGAAAAGGTTCCAGATACGGTTCTTCCCAAGAAAGAGCTACCTTCACAAATTGTTTGACTAATAGTAGAAAATGTTTTGGGATTTACCGTTAAGTTTAAGGTACGAATGGAGTCACAACCTTTTGCGTTTGCATTTTTTAAAGTGTCCGAATAGGTTCCAGAAACGGTTCTTCCCAAGAAAGAGCTACCTTCACAAATCGTTTGATTTATTGTAGAAAATGTTTTCGGATTTACGGTTAATATAAGTGTACGAATGGAATCACATCCCTTCGCATTGATAAAAGTATCCAAATAACTTCCCGATGTTTTTTGTTGAATATTATTATAGAGAATTGAATCATCTTCACAAATCGTTTGAGAAAATGAACTAAATGTTTTCAGATTTACGGTCAAATTAAGTGTTCGTATGGAGTCGCATCCTTTTGCGTTTACAAAAATTTGCTGATAAACACCAGACGTTTTTTGAAATATATTATTAAATTGAAATGAATCACCTTCACATATCGTTTGAGAAAACGAACTAAATGTTTTTGGATTTACGGTTAAATTAAGTGTTCGAATAGAGTCACATCCTTTACTATTTATAAAAGTACCTAAATAAGTTCCTGCAATTTTTCGTTGAATATTATTAAATTGAAATGAATCGCCTTCACATATCGTTTGAGAAAACGAACTAAAAGTTTTAGGATTTACAGAAAGGGTAAGTGTAAGGAAAGAGTCGCATCCTTTTATATTTGCTATTGTATCCAAATAAGTTCCGGCAACTTTTCTTTGTATACCATTAAACAAGAATGAATCGCCTTCACAAATCGTTTGAGAAAATGCGCCAAATGTTTTTGGATTAACGGTTAAGTTGAGGTTAAGGAAAGAGTCGCACCCCTTAGCGTTAAGAAATGTGTCTAAATATGAACCCGAAATTTTTCGTTGAATATTATTGAATAAGAAAGAATCCCCTTCGCATATCGTTTGAGAAAAAGAACTAAAGGTCTTGGGATTTACTGTCAAGTTAAGTGTATGAATAGAGTCGCATCCTTTAGAATTGACAAAGGTGTCTAAAAATGAACCCGAAACTTTTCGTTGAACTCCATTGAATAAAACAGAATCGCCTTCACAAATTGTTTGAGAATTAGATCCAAAAGTTTTGGGATTAACATTTAAATTAAGCGTAAGAATGGAATCGCACCCTTTAACGTTTAATATAGTATCTATAAAAGAACCGCTCGTTTTTCGTTGAATGTTATTAAACAATACAGAATCCCCTTCGCAAATAGTTTGAAAAAATGAACCAAATGTTTTAGGATTTATGGATAAATTCAGCGTACGAATAGAGTCGCACCCTTTTGCGTTTGCATTTTTTAGCGTGTCAATATAAGTACCCGCAATTTTTCTTCCTAAGAAGGAGTCTCCTTCACAGATAGTTTGGTTTATTGTAGAGGTGGTTTTTGTGTTTATTGTTAAAATAAGTGTTCTAATGGAGTCACACCCTTTTGTGTTAGCATTTTTTAATGTGTCAATATACGTTCCAGCGGTTTTTCTTCCAAGGAAAGAGTCTCCTTCACAGATCGATTGATTTATGGAAGAGGATGTGGGACTATTGACATTATAAATAATTTCTTGAAAAGGTCTACAGAGATTATTTGCTGGTGCAGGGTTGGCGATAGCATAGACAAAATAGGTTCCTACAACATTAGGTATAGAACCAGCATTTCCCATAATAGGCGGATTGTATGATGCAATGCCTGCAATAGGCGTAACGGTAGCTAGCGTGGTTCCTCCAATATACATGTTGGAATCCAATTGTTTAGAATTAAACAATACAAATTTGATTGCATTGGCGCTAGTAGTATTGGTAGAAACTGAAATGTTTGGTGGATCGCTATTGAGGCATAAATTTTGTGTACTGGAAGGATTAATAATACTGGTACTAATATTTAAAGCAAAACTTACCGTTCTAGATTGTCCACAAAAATCGGTATAAGAACAAGTAATGGTTCCAGGTGTAGTAGCAACAAATGAGGCAGAATCAGTAGTAGAAGTATTTCCATTTGACCATGAATAATTTGTGCCTAGCTTGGGTGCATAAAGCCAAAAAGGCGTTCCGCTACAATATACTGGATTATTATTTGAAGGAAAACGAACTTGTTGTAGGTTTTTGGCACCACCGGTACTTGCCGCAAGGGAATAAAAAACGGTTGATTGATTGTTGAATCGATTTAAAATATGATTTTGTGTAGAAGTAGCTCTTAAAACATTATTTATAAAAACACTGATTTTTTGACTAGTAGTACTTATAAATTGCCACTCAATCCTAACGGAGTCCCATTGTCCTGTTTCAAAATTTCTACAAGTAGGAGCCATACATACGGGTCCGCCTCCACCATCCATGATATTATTAGAAGAAGAAAAAATGCCATCGGAATAGATACCAATATGGTCGTCAGATAAATCATCACTAAAAAAACCATTGTCGTACGTATCAAAATCAACAACAATAGAGTTTGAGGTGTTTTGAACACCCAATCCCTGTCCTTGACTCAAAGAAGGATTACAATTTGTAGAAAGTAAAAAGGCAATTCCATCGGCGCCGTTG
>JBIILY010000114.1:0-4962 GCA_044338225.1 Chitinophagales bacterium | reverse complement strand
CTAACCAACTGAGCTAAGGAAGAATGTATTTAAATAAAAACGAGTGCAAATATAATACTTTTTTGATAATTATGTTTTTTTTTCAAAAATAATTATGTTTTTTTATGATTTGTAAATAGATAAGCCTGAAATCCAATAAATTATAAGGCATCATTTTTTTATAAAAAATAGTAATTTCTTGTTATTTGACATAAAATGTTGTTATTGTTCTTTAATTTTGAATAAGTAAGATAAAATAACTTAATTTTGCCAAAAAATAAAAAATAAATATGAGTATTACGGTAGTAGGTACAGTAGCGTTTGATGCTATTAAAACGCCTTTTGGGCAAACAGATAAAATTGTAGGTGGTGCAGCCACATATATTGCCTATTCGGCATCTTATTTTTACAAACCCATAAATATGGTTTCGATAATTGGAGGAGACTTCGATATGTCGGAGTTAGAAGAATTGAGAAATAGAGGCGCCAACACAGAGGGCATAGAAATAAAACAAGAAGGAAAATCCTTTTTTTGGAGCGGAAGTTATCACATGGATATGAATAGCCGCGACACTTTGGTTACGGATTTAAATGTATTGCTAGAGTTCAATCCTGTTTTGCCTGAATCTTATAAAAATTCGGAGTACGTACTTTTAGGAAATATTGACCCATCATTACAGTTAAAAGTTTTAGAGCAAATGACTACGCGTCCAAAATTGGTTGTTTTAGATACTATGAATTTTTGGATGGATGTAGCTCTTGATAATTTGAAAGCCGTTTTGAAAAAAGTAGATGTTTTGACAATTAATGATATGGAAGCAAGACAATTGTCGGGCGAATATTCATTGGTAAAGGCAGCGAACAAAATTCTTGAAATGGGACCTAAATATTTGATTATCAAAAAAGGAGAACACGGAGCGTTGCTTTTCCATGAAAATCAAGTGTTTTTTGCACCGGCATTACCTTTAGAAGATGTTTTTGATCCTACAGGCGCTGGCGATACATTTGCAGGAGGATTTTTGGGCTATATAGCTAAAAGTGGCGACATTTCTTTTGACAATATGAAGCGTGCTATTATTTATGGTTCGGCCATGGCTAGTTTTTGTTGTGAAAAATTTGGAACCGAACGATTGAAAGAATTGACTATGGATGAAATCAACGAAAGAATTGAGCAATTTGTAAGCTTGGTTCAATTTGATATTGAAATAGATGGATAAAAACCTTGTTTAGTATAGAAAAAGCCCTTGATTTCTCAAGGGCTTTTTTATGGATTTTATTTTTTATTATTTGAAATATATTACAAAACCAAATTATTTTTTAATAAATATTCTGCTATTTGAACCGCGTTGGTGGCAGCGCCTTTTCTAAGATTATCCGAAACGATCCAAAGATTTATCCCATTTTTACAGCTATTGTCGTGTCTAATTCTTCCTACCCAAATAGCATCATTATTATGTGCTGTAATGGGCATAGGATATTCCGCTTTAGCAGGATTGTCCATTAGCGTAATGCCTTCAGCTTCTTGAAGTTGTTTTTTTATCGACTCTATATTTACCACACCTTCAAATTCGATATTTACCGACTCGCTATGTCCTCCCATAACCGGAACACGAACCGTCGTGGCTGTAATAGCCAAGTTGGGTAAACTCAAAATCTTTTTACTTTCATCTATAATTTTTTGTTCTTCTTTTGTGTACCCATTTTCTAAGAAAACATCAATTTGGGGAATTAAATTCATATCTATAGGGTGTGCGTACGCCATTTCCCCTTCAATTTGATTTCGTTCGTTATGAAGTTGAGCCACCGCTTTTACACCGGTTCCCGTTACCGATTGATATGTGCTTACAACCACTCTTTTAATAGGATTCATTTTATGCAAAACATCAAGAACCGCTACAAGTTGTATCGTAGAGCAATTTGGATTGGCTATTATTTTATCGTCTTTTGTCAGTTCAGAGGCATTGATTTCGGGTACAACCAGTTTTTTAGTTTTATCCATACGCCACGCCGAGCTATTGTCTATTACGGTTGTTCCTACTGCGGCAAATTTTGGCGCCCATTCTGTAGAAGTGCCTCCTCCTGCTGAGAATAAAGCAATTGCTGGTTTTTTGGCAATAGCCTCTTCCATCGAATGAATAGTATATTTTTTTCCTTTAAATTCAATTTCTTTCCCCACGCTTTTTTCGGAAGCAACGGGAATTAATTCTGAAACAGGAAAGTTTCTTTCGTTCAAAATTTCAAGCATTTTGGTTCCTACAAGTCCAGTAGCACCTACTACGGCAATTTTCATTTTTATAAATATTAAAATCCAATAAATTATATGATTACAAAAGTAATTATTTTCTTGAATAAATGAAGTTTAAAATACTTATTTTTGCACATAAAAGAGCCAAAATGATATATAAAAAGGACATAAAAGTATACCCGCCTTATTTTGAAAATTATCTATCCTTGATAAAAGAAGAAGACTTGTTGGATGCAATGAAAAATAGAGTAGGAACGCTATTGGGATTCTATGGAGAAATTCCGGCCGAAAAATGGGATTATGCTTATGCGGAGGGTAAATGGACAATTAAAGAAATGGTTCAGCACATGTTGGATTCGGAGTTGGTTTTTCTTTATAGAATTATGTCTATTATTAGAGGTGAAAAACAAGAGTTGTTGGGTTTTGACGAAAACGAATATGCGCAAAACATGGAGCTGGCACATATAACCCCCGAAGCCATGCTTAATTCCTTGACACTTCAAGTTATGTATACCTATAATTTCGTAAAACAAATTACCGCGGAGGACTGGCAAAAAGAAGGAATAGCCAATAACAACAAGGTTCAAGCTGGAGCAATTGCTTTTGCTATCATTGGACATGATTATCATCATAGAAATAAAATAAAAGAATTATATTTGTAAGCTAAATATACCTCGAATTGGAATTAAATCTCAACAGACCGCTCGCATTTTTTGATTTGGAAACTACCGGAATTGATGTAGTAAAAGACCGTATTGTAGAAATAGCAATATTGAAAGTGCACCCCAATCAAAAGCGAGAACAACTTTATTATAAAATTAACCCTACCATTCCTATTCCCATTCAAGCAAGTGAAGTGCACGGTATTTTTGATAAAGATGTGGCAAATTGTCCTAAATTTAAAGAGGTGGCAAAAGAAATTTTTGATTTTATAGCGGATTCAGATTTGGCAGGATTTAATTCAAATAAATTTGATGTACCTTTGTTAATTGAGGAAATGCTCCGATGCGATTTGGATATTGAAGTAGAAAATAAAAAGAATGTAGATGTTCAGGTAATTTTTCATAAAATGGAAAAAAGAACGCTTGAAGCAGCGTATAAGTTTTATTGTAATAAAGATTTGGTAAATGCTCATTCCGCTATGGCCGATACCGAAGCAACGTTAGAAGTCCTCCAATCACAATTGGATAGATACCCAGAAATAGAAAACAATATTGATTTTATCAGCACAAATTTTGGTAGCTATACCGATCATTTGGATAGTGGCAAACGATTTTTAAAAACACCTAAAGGCGTAGTGCTTTGTTTTGGAAAACACAAAGACAAAACGTTAGAACAAATAGCAAAAGAAGACTCAGGATATTTTAAGTGGATGTATGGAGCTGATTTTGGGCTTCATTCAAAACAAATATTAAAAAAATTATGTCTTGAAAGGGGCATTAGATTTGAATAAAATGAAAGAGAGCATAGTTATCATTCCTACATACAACGAAATTGAAAACATTGAAAAAATGGTGGAGACCGTAATGAGTTTTCCAGAATTTTTTCATTTGTTGATTATTGATGACGGTTCTCCCGATGGTACGGCGGCAAAAGTAAAAGAAATGCAATCTCTTTTTTCGGAAAGACTTTTCATTTTGGAGCGTTCGGGAAAATTGGGGTTGGGAACCGCATATCTCAAAGGGTTTGATTGGGGACTCCACCAAGGCTATAAATACTTATATGAAATGGACTGCGATTTTAGCCATAATCCAGAAGATTTACATAGATTGAGACAAGAGCTTTTAGCCGGAGCAGATGTTGTTGTGGGAAGTAGATATGTTTCGGGTGGCGATGTTAAAAATTGGGACATGAAACGAATTCTCCTGTCAAAAGGAGCCTCCTTGTATACAAGAATAATTACGTGGTTGCCAGTAAATGATACAACCGCAGGATTTGTAGGATACAAAAGATCTTTTTTAGAAAAATTAGATTTTTCTAAAATAGTATTTAAAGGATATGCTTTTCAAATTCAGATGAAATTTGCGGCGTATCAAATGGGTTTTAAAATTGTTGAAATCCCTATAACATTTAAAGACAGAGAACTCGGCACTTCAAAAATCTCCTCAAATATTATAAAAGAAGCTATTTTTGGGGTATTGAAATTAAGATGGGATAGTTTTTTTATGAATTATTCAAAATAAAATATAATTTGGCGCAATAAAATCGTTATAAAACAAAATAAATTCAAGTTGAAACAAGGAATATTCATTTTTTTATTAAGTATTACCATTGCAAAAACCTTTGCCTCTGGAGATTCTAATAAAATTATATTTTTAACTACTAGGTCTGAAATTCAATTTAAGGTCGATAATAATACCGAAATATTTACTACGCATATTCGTTATAAACCAAATGATAGTGTATGGATGTCGTTCACAGGCTTGCTTGGAATAGAAGGTGCACGATTATTGATAGATAAAGATAGTGTTTATGTTCACAATAAACTAGAAAAAACCTATTTTACCACACGTATTCAAGAAAAAAACGAATGGGTTCCTTTTGGATTTACCATGGAAGATTGGAATGTATTACTTACTAATAATGCTATGTTGTCAGATTCTGTAAAAAAACCTATGACGACGATTGAAAAAAAAATAAACGACAGTATTTCAAAGAAATTTACGTTTGACATAAACAATCAATTAGAAAAGTATGAAATTTTAAATCTGTATTCAAATGAACGATGCAGTATTTCA
>JBIILY010000113.1:0-4982 GCA_044338225.1 Chitinophagales bacterium | reverse complement strand
CAATTTTTTAGTACATTGGGATCTACCATGCCACAGCCACCTATCTCTACCCACCCCGTCTTTTTACATACATTACACCCTTTTTGGTTGCAGATAAAACATGAAATGTCTATCTCCGCACTAGGTTCTGTAAAAGGGAAGAATGAAGGACGAAAACGTACATTTTCGCTACCAAACATTTCTTTGGCAAAATAGTAAATTACTTGTTTTAAATCTGCAAAAGATACGCCTTCGTCTACATAGAGACCTTCTACCTGATGAAAGGTGCAGTGTGCCCTCGCAGAGATGGTTTCATTTCTAAAAACTCTACCTGGGGTAATAATTCGCAAAGGCAATTTTTCGTTTTCTAATGAGCGAATTTGAGTGCTGGACGTATGTGTTCGGAGTAAATATTCTTTATCTTGGGTCAAGAAAAAAGTATCTTGCATATCTCTAGCCGGATGGTCTTTTGGTGTATTTAACGCTGTAAAATTATGCCAATCGTCTTCTATTTCAGGGCCTTCGGCCACTACAAAACCTATTCTTTCAAAAATACTTACAATTTTTCTTCGTACTAATGTAATTGGGTGCGCTGTACCCATGTTTTTTTTGAATGCAGTAGCGGAAATATCTATTTGTTTAGTTGCTTTTTTGGGCTGTAGTTCAAACTGATCTTTAGCCGTCTGCCATTTTTCTTCAGCCAATTTTTTAACTTCATTTACGGCTTGACCATATATTTTTTTCTCTTCTACGGGTAAGCTTCCCATGAGACTCATGGCATCTTTCATCTTACCTTTTGTGCCTAAGAATGAGATTCTAAACGCTTCCAATTCGTTGGTATTGTTTACTTTATAGTCATTTATTTCGCTTTTTAGCGATTCGATAGAGGATTTCCAGCTCACAGATTATTATTTTTGAACTGCAAAGTTTCATTTTTTTTTTCAAATGATTTTAAAAAAAAATATTGGAATTAAAAAAATGCTTTATTTTTGCCACATATTATACCAAAAAAGACTTTTGAATTTATTGAAATACGGCTTCAAGAATTTAAAAGTTTTTCCAAAAAAGTCAATCACAATTACTTTCAATTTTTTGAAATATAATTATTAAAATTTTTTTATTATTTATTGAAAAACTAGCAATCGTTTTTTGAAACAATTAATTTAATTAACCATGAAGGAAGTCAACAAAGAAGAAAATTTGGAGAACGAAAAACCAAAAAGAAAGCGTATCTCAAAAGTAGAAGAAGAAGAGACAAAGCTAGCCGATGTAGCTGATGTAGCTGAGGAGGCTCCCAAAAAAATTGTTCTAAAACAAAAGAAAAAAATCAAGGAAGTGGAAGAAGAAGTCTCTGATACTCCGGAAGTAGTTTTAGAATCTGTAGTGGAGGAAACTCCAGAAGTCATTAAAATAGATTTCAAAAAAGAAAAAACGGAAAAGAAACCATTTAAGCCTACTACAAAAGGTCCTAAAAAGAAACAAGAAGAAGATCTTTTTGGAGACTCGGCAGAGGAAATGGATAATGAAATTATGCCAGCCAATGAAGTCAATGAGTCGTCACCTGTATTGAATGAACAAACTCAATCTGATGTTGTAACTCCAGTTCAAGAGCCTCAATCCAACCCAAATGAGATGAAAAATCAAATCTTGGCGGAATTGGAGGGAATTGTAAATTGTGAAGGTGTTTTAGAAATTACCAATGAAAATTTTGGATTTTTGCGTTCGGCTAATTATAATTATTTGCCTTCGCCAGATGATGTATATGTAGCACCATCCCAAATACGTGCTTTTGGTCTCAAGACTGGTGATACGGTTGTAGGTCCTATTCGTCCGCCCAAAGAAGGAGAGCGTTATTTTGCCTTGCAAAAAGCGTTGTATATCAATGGCAAAACGGTAGAAAAAATGCGCGATCGTGTGCCTTTTGATTATTTGACACCATTGTTTCCTTTTGAAAAATTAAAATTATCTATTGATGGCGATTCAAAAAATGTAATTGGTCGTTTGGTCGATTTATTTACTCCAATAGGTAAAGGACAGCGTGGTATGATTGTAGCGCAGCCAAAAACAGGTAAAACTACCGTGCTAAAAGATATTGCTAATTCAATTGCGGCAAATCATCCAGAAGTGTATCTTATCGTATTGTTGATAGATGAAAGACCTGAAGAGGTAACCGATATGATGCGAAGTGTCAATGCCGAAGTAGTGGCGTCAACTTTTGATGAACCTGCCGAAAGACACGTTCGTATTTCTAATATTGTGCTTCAAAAAGCAAAAAGATTGGTTGAAAGTGGACATGATGTAGTGATTCTATTAGATTCTATTACGCGTCTAGCTCGTGCATACAATACCGTAGCGCCTTCTTCTGGAAAAGTGCTTTCGGGTGGTGTGGAGGCAAATGCTATGCAAAAACCAAAACAGTTTTTTGGGGCAGCTCGAAAAATAGAAAATGGTGGATCGCTTACGATTATTGCTACAGCGTTGATAGATACAGGTTCTAGAATGGATGAGGTAATCTTTGAAGAATTTAAAGGAACGGGTAACTTAGAGCTACAATTGGATAGAAAATTGGCGAACAAACGTATTTATCCAGCTATTGATATTGTGCAGTCTTCAACTCGTAGAGATGATTTATTGCTTGATAGAGAAGTGCTACAACGAGTTCAAATTCTTCGTCAACAAATGGCAGATATGAACACCGATGAAGCTATGCAGTTTGTTTTGAAACACATGAGAGGAACTCGAAATAATGAAGAGTTTCTTACAAGTATGAATAGTTAACAAGTATAAAATTATTTTATGATAAATGAAAAAGCGCTTCCATTGGAGGTGCTTTTCTCTTTTATATGAGGTACTTTGATTCAAATTAATCATTTTCAAATAAATAAATTTGGTTTAATTGGTATGTTCTTTTTTTGGTTTTAAAGGTATTAAATAGATTTTTGAAATTTATTAACGATTACGTATAGATATATTTTGTTTTTTTGCACTCACTTACTATTTAAATCTTATCCAAATGAAAAAAATCCTTGTTCTTGTAGTCTCATTTAATATACTTTCTTGTCAAAATTATGAAAGTAAAATAGAGGATAAAGTTTCTGAAGTTGATAAAAAAGACACAAGTAATAATGAAACCATACAAATTAAAGATCTAAAAATAGATTCAGCATTTTTTGCAGACAAAGTACATACCGGCAAAGTTCTCTCAAAAAAAGAAATTGAAAAATGCAAATAATTAATTTGATTCCAGGATTTGAGGATTATAGAAATACTGCAAAATTAGTTGATACGCTTTTGGTTTTGAAGGATGCGACCTTATTGTTAGTAGCATGTGAAGAAGAAAATTAACATATTGTATGGCTATTGATGTAAGATAAAAATGGTAATTTAAGCGATTCGAAATTAGTTTTTTACGAAGATTTTGTAGAATATTTTTCTACAACCTTTTCGGAAATAAAGAATAATGAAATCAAGATTATTACTGAATCTGAAAATGATGAAGCATCAAAAGTTGAAACTGAAAACTATTTATTAAATAAAGATAAATTTAATAAAATTAAATAGTTGATCCTTTTTTTTAGAAACTTTATCATTTGTTTTTCTTAAATGAAGTTAATATCTTTATATTTGTGATTCAAATTTTAAATCGATGAAAAGGATATTCATGTTATTAGCTCTGTTATTTTGTATACAAGCATTAGCTCAAGAAAAGTCTACAGAGAAAGATTATGCCAAAAATCCTTTGTGGATAGCTATGATTGATAATCCCAATACGAATTATTTTGAAGCCTTGAAAGCGTATGAAATTTATTTCAAAGCTAATAAAATGCCAGAAGAACCCGAAGAATTGGCACATGAAAAAACCAAAAAAGGTACACAACGCGAAGTACCTCCTTCTAGAAATTTAACGAAAGAAGATTTAGCCCAAAAAGAAGCAGAACAAGAATTGGCCTTGCAAGTAAAACGCTTTAAACGCTGGAAACGTGAAGTTTTGCCTTTTGTGCAAGAGGATGGTCGTATATTGAGTGCTGATGAACAAATAAAAGTTTGGGAAGAAGTGTCGGGTAAATCTAGAAACGGTAAATAAAAATAGATTCAGATGAAAAAACGAATACTTCTTTCTTTATATATAATTTTCACATTTAAATCTTTTGCTCAATTACTTCCGTTAACACCATGGAAAGAATTAGGGCCTATAAAATTTCCTATCAATTCTTCGGGACAAATAAACGGTATTGGGAGAACTTGTCAAATAAAACATCACGCTACAGATACATCCATTATTTATGCGGTTACTTCTTCTGGAGGACTATACAAAACTACAGATGGTGCGGCCAATTGGTTTAATCTACCTGGGTCAATTTATTTGCCCAGAGGAAGTCAGGCTTCCGTGTGTATAGATTATGCCAATGATAATATTATTTATCTAGGAACAGGCGACGCCAATTATTATTCTAGTGGTACAGGTGTATGGAAAAGTAATGATGGAGGACTTTCTTTTGTTCAAAAAAATACGGGAATGGGGAATAGGCTCGTAGATGAAATTCTTCAAAGCCCAATGAATAGAGGAGTTTTAATTGCTGCCACCAATAGCGGCATTTATAAAAGTACGGATTCTGCCAATACTTGGACTTTAAAAACCCCTTCAGGATTGCGATTTACCGATATGGAGTATAAGCCCGGAAGCAATGGAAGAGTTATCTATGCGGGAACACTGGATAGTGGTTATTATCGCTCACTCGATTTTGGCGAAACATGGACCAATCTTATGAATACAGGTGGATTGACAATCCCTTCTGGTGGCTCATCCAATGGAATGCGTGTAGCCGTATGTCCAGCCGATACTAATATTGTCTATATTGGTATGGTGAAAAACTTCGGAACGATCTTTAAATCCAATAATGGAGGCACGACTTTTGCTGCGATGAAAAATGCTTCAATGCCTAATTTGACAGGGTATAACAATACCGCAGGAGATGCAGGACAAGGAAATTATAATTTTGATA
>JBIILY010000112.1:0-4993 GCA_044338225.1 Chitinophagales bacterium | reverse complement strand
GCAGTAATTATAATATTTGCTTTTAGCCTATATCAAGTGGCTCGTTTTGGCTTTGCATCCAAAGCGCTCATTAGTTTTATATGTGGTGTCTTGGGAATAATTTTCCTAAAACAATATAAGAATAAAAATTAGGACAAAAATTAATATTTTCTGTATATTTGTTGCATGTAAAACAATTATCATGAGAACTTTATACCTTTCTATTCTTCTAGCAATTTTTTTTTTTGCCAATCTCAATGATGGGACAGCGTTCCTTTCTGGATAGTGGCAAATTGTGGAAAATTACTAATTATATTTGGTCTGTAGAACAAACATCTGAATTATTTAGTGTGAATCCAAATGATACGCAAACCATCAATGGAAAGACCTATTTTAAATTTCAAGACTTTTGGATTCGGGAAGAAAACCAAATGGTATTTTTTACCAAAAATAATCAAGATTATATTTTATATGATTTCTCGCTCAATGAAGGAGATACTTTTACCTCATATTCATATTATTCACTCACCCCCTATCTTTTTCGTGTTGATTCATTACGAAAAATAAAATTTAAAAACGGAGTAGATAGTATTGTTTATCAAGAAATAAAATGCATAGATAATCAAAGAATACGTAATATTCAAATAATTGAAGGACTCGGGGCTTTAAATTCGCATCCTATAAATCCATTTATGACTTTTGAAAAACATTATGATTGGTATATTTTATCCTGCTTTCTATACAAAGAAGAGAAGGTTCTTGATGGCGTCATAAATAATCAATCTTGCTGCTACGACGAAGATATTTTAAATTCGTCCAATATCTGGTATATATATGAATCCGATGATAATGGCGATACCAAATACAGCACTAAAATTACATCTACCAATATTGACACTACAATAAACAATAAATCCTATAGGATCGTAAAGTTTAATAAAAATAATATCTTTATACGTAAAGACTCGAACAAGTATTTTCAATATTTAGATTCGTGGAGTCCAGAAAATCTTCTTTATAAAGAAAATGCAAAAGTGGGCGATACCATTCAAAATCGAAATGGATTCAATCCTTTAGTTGTTGATTCTGTTAAAATTAGATTGGTCAATAAAAATCTCTTGAAATACTATTATACAAAAAATGATATTATAATTGGTGGCATTGGCAATATAAATAATGTTTTCTTTCAGAAAAGAAAGTATATTCATATGGAATACCGTTCGGGGAATGTATGTTTTAGTAGAAATACCTGCAATATCTTTTTCAATCAATATCCCGAATCCTCTAGTTTCAAAAATTGCCAGTTAGGGATAGGCATACTTGAAACCGATTCAAAATTTGATATTTACCCAACCTATACCACAAATGATGTAAATATAGTACGAAGCGATTTCGCTCCTGTAGCAATTAATGTTTATGACTTATTGGGAAATTGTATTTTGACAAAAACAACCCGAAATTCAAACGAAAAACTCTCGCTAAAAAACTTGCAATCTGGTATTTATATCATTGAAATAGGAAATTATAAGAGGAAGGTTGTGAAGGAGTAGAAAACGGTTCTACCCCCTTGCACGCGGGATAGTAGCGAGCACGAAGCGAAACGTAGTGAAGCGGAGTAAAGCGAATAGTTCCGATTCTCGGAATTTTCAACCCCATATGTGCCCAAAAATTAAATAAAAATTAGTATAGCCAACGTACGCCTACTTGGGCATTAACGCCATAAGAAGGATAGCCAATAATGCGCGTTACTTTTGTATTTAAGCAATTATTTACTTGTCCAAAAAGGAAAATATTGTTTTTGAAGCCATATTCGGTGCCAATATTCAAATCAAGCTGCAAGGGAGAACTCACTTGAGCGCCTTTGATGACAGATTTTACGCCACTCACGGCAAAGGCATCTAACTGAAAAATCCAATTGGGTTTATGCTTGTATAGGACGCCTAAATTAGTAACGATAGACGGTAGATTGTATGCAACGGGTAGATTATCCAATTCATAAAAATAAAAATCATTTTTGAACGTAAAATCAAAGGGGAAGCTAGATTTGTAGCTCAACTCCAGCGCAACATTGTTTGAAGTCAAGTTTTTCTCAACAACCGCATTCAAAAAACGAGGATTCAATGAATCATTGGCAAAAAGCAAAGCATCTTTGATGATTTTTTGAGTAAGGGAGGCTTGGTAGCTGAATTTATTAAAATTCCCTTTGAAACCGCCTGCTCTGCGCTCTACCCTAGAAATAGGCAAGACGGTATTTTCATTGAGCACAAAAGGATTTTCATTGAGTAGCTGCGACAAACGATTGGTCTGCAAGGTTCTATGCCATATCGTAAAAAATGTAATGTATTTTGGCACCAACTGCACTTCGCTCTCAAATCGTGGCAAGGCATAGAAAGATCCGCTTCCATTCAATGTAGCGCTATAAAAATTGATGCCTGCAAGGAACTTTAAGCTTTTATTGCTGTATTGAACTTCGGGATTGAGGTTGAGAAGCGAACGATGCGTTTGTACACCAAAATTGGTTTGTGAAACCTCCACACCTGCATTCAAATACAAAAATGCGGCTTTACTATAATTGTATTTTCCTTGACCATTTACATAATATCGATATTCGCTATTCGAATGACTTCCTGTATTTTTATCCAAGGATTCAAAGCCATAATCGCCACCCAATTCTGCTTGAAAAGACATTTTTTTCTCTTCCAATCGCTCTTTCGACAATTTGACACCTAGGTTCAATCCATTATAAAATCTACCCACATTGTCCTTAAAATTGCTTTCATTTACATTGCCAAAAAAGTTATATTTTTTACTATCAAACCCAATAAATGGTGCTATTTGTATATTATTTTTAGAAATTTGACTCGATGCCATAAAGGCAGTATTGGCATAAGACTGAAAAGATTCGGGCTGTACCCAAGCCGAATGATGTTTTGCGTATAAATTGGTTTTCTGATTTTCTGAAAAAATGGTATGATTCCACTCCAGAAGAGGATTCAACAAGCTTCCCAAACCAGCTTTTACATAGTTTTTGGCGGTAGCCAGCGGTTCTTTTTCAGTAAAATTAATTGGGCGAATGGGCTGAGGCTGAAACACAAAATTTTCTACACGTTCGCTCAAAGTATACGTCAATTCTTCTTGTGTCATTTTCTCCTGAAAATTGACATTATAATCTATCTGTGGCTTGATTTTGGTAGCTTCTTCTATAAACACATTAAAATCTTTTACAATAAAAATCTCTTGTGATTCAATTTCATCTTGCGCATATAATGTCGTTGGAGCTATAATCAATATAACAAATCCCAATATCGATAATACAAATCCTACGTATTTTTTTCTGTTATTTCTCATCTGTTTTTACTTTTCGTTATAATTAACTTTAGATTTCTTTTTCATAGCATCCTCTATCTCTTTCTGAACTTTTTTAGCTTCTTCTATCAAATTTTTATTGCCTTTATAATTCTGGATTATACTTTCAATAGTCGCTTTAGCTTGAAAATTATCGCCCAACTTATGATAATTGGATGCCATCAAAATATAGTATTTCACCACCCAATATTCATACATAGCGTAGTCTTCTTTTGCTTTAAATAAAAAGTCATTTGATTTTTTATAATCATCCAATTCCGCTTGAATTTTGGCATAATAATACGCGCATTCCGCACTTCGCTCGCTATTTTTATCTTCCAAGAAATCAGAAAATAAAGCCATAGCCAATTTTCTATCTTTCAAGAAATAATGAGCCTTGGCGCTATAAAATTTAGCATCGTTTTTGAATTCGTCCGTAATTTCTTGATCCGTTTCTATGGATTTAGCATCATTGATCACCTCATTATAATTCTGTAATTCATAATTACAAATCAAACTTCCTAATTTTACCAATTGTCTATTATTCTTTGTCGAAAGCACTTCGCTCGCTTTTTGATAATTGGTAAGTGCTTTGGCATAATCTTTCTTGAAATTAAAATAGATATAAGCCGCTTTTATCGTGGCATTTTCAAAATAAGGATGATCATTTTTATCGGTCAAACTTTTATATTCTTCCAAGGCATCATCATATTGTTTTCCTATCAAATAACATTCTGCACGGTAAAAATGGGCTTTTTTGCTAAACATCCCCTCTGGGAAACTATTCAAATATTTGATAAAATAATTTTGTGCTTTTTCGCAATTTCCATTGGCATAATACTCCTCACCTGCACCAAAAAGCATACTGTCTTGACTGGAAATCGTCAACTGCATTCCAGCAGGTAATTTTTGGATGTAAGCCAAAAATTGATCCAATTTCTCTTCCCCAATATAAATTTCTTTTAATGCGGTTAAAGCCTGATCGGCCTCTGCGGCATTAGAATAATTTTCAATCACATTGGCATAAAACTCTTTGGCTTCGCTAGGTTTATTGCTATTATATTTGATAGTAGCTATACGTATCAACGCTTTTGGAGCAAATGCCGATTTAGGTTTATTTTTATATAAATCCGTATATTCACGAATAGCAAAATCCAAATTTTTGAAATCTTCATAAGCCAATCCTAACTGATATTGCGCATCATCAATGTAAATAGATTTTGGATTTTCTTGAATCAATTTTTTCAAAGTAGCTATTTTTTCGCTATAATTTTTCTTAACTCCATCAATAGACGCTTTTTGGAACAAGGCATAGTCAAAACTTTTTTCCTTTCCTCGTGCTATTTTTGAATATATAGCATATGCCGAATCATAACTGCGCTCAAGAAAATAAATATCGGCGCATCGTAGCTCCATATCATTGATCATTTCTGAATCGCTTTTGGATAATTTCAAATCCTGATATTTCAACGAAAGTTTGAAATTTTTTAGCGCATTGACATTGTTTTTCAATAAATATTCGCTATAGCCCAATCCATAGTAGGTATTGAATAAATTAGCATTGGCATTATACAATAAATTTTCTTTTTGAATGATTTTGAGCGTATTGGTAAAGGCGGACAAAGACTCATTATATTTGCGTTCTTGAAACAAAATTTCGGAATACAAA